>CAISXI010000001.1 GCA_903889425.1 uncultured Roseiflexaceae bacterium
ATCACAGGCGGCGTACAAATTTTGTAGTTCGGCATCGCTCATCCGCCCCGCAAACGTGACATGGGCGGCGATGCCTAGTTGGTGCATTTGCGCCGTCAACGCAGTGCGCTCTTTGCCTTCGCCTACCAGCACCCAGCGCCAGGTGGCAGGGAGTTCACCCCGCTGGTGGGCGTGGGCGAGGGCTTCGGCAAACAAATGATAGCCTTTGTTGCGTTCGAGCCGACTGACACTGAGCATCAACAATTCATCATTGGCGGCAAAGCGTTGCCTCAGGTCGTGGACGAGGTCGGCGTGGATGGGCGCCAGGTTTTCGGCGGTATCAATCGCACTCGGTATCACCACCACCCGCTGCGGATCGACGCCGAGGTAATGGGGTAAATCTGGGGCGGTACAGGCGTCGGTGGCGATGGCATAATCGGCCAAGCGATGCCCTGTACTATACATCCAGCGAAAGGGCACATACGCCAACCATTTGCGCCAATCGGGGGTGCGATATTCTTCGAGTCCATGGGGGTTGGCAAAAAAAGGCACCGCGCGTAACTGCGGATCATTGCGGCGCAACCAGCCATAGCCAAAGGCACACAGGCCTTGGCTATGCACCACGTCGAATTCCCCGGCGCGCACGGCAGTGGCGGCTTGATGGCCGAGTGCCATCGTATAGCGCGGGTAATTGATTTGGCGGCCAAGGATGGAATTGGGGCGCAGGTAGGGTGACGTGTAGTCGTAGCGCAAGGTACGTACCTGCATGTAGGGGGTGAGTTGGGCCAGTTGACTCGGGTCGGGTGGGGTTTGCACATAGAGGGTGACACTCGCGCCCAGTTTGGCCAAATAGGTGGTCAAGTGGTAGACGTGGCGTTCGATGCCTCCATAGCCGTGGAGTGGCCAGACCACGCGTGCGAGCATCGCTACCCGGATGGGCGGCGTCACGAAGCGCTCCCGATATGGTTATACAAACCAAGCACATGTCGAATGACGACATTGGTGTCAAACAATTGTTGGGCCCGTAAGCGGGCGCCCACTTGGATTTGTTGGCGCCAACTGGCATCGTTGTGCAAGCGCTGAGCGGCAGCCACAAATCTAGTAATGTCGGGTGCGAGTACACCTGAGCGGCCATCGACGATGATTTCGGGGGTGCCACCGGTGGGCATCGCCACGATGGGGGCACCACACGCCAACGCTTCGAGGAGCACGCGGCTGAGGGGCTCATCCCACGACGACGGGAACCACAAGGCATCGCAACGGGCCATTAGGCGCAACACGTCGTCGTGCTCGACCCAATCGAGTTGCAGGCAGGGGATGGCGGCGGCTTGGGCAGCTGCCGCTACGGCGTCGTTGAGTGGTCCGTCGCCAGCTACCACGATGGCGGGCGGGCGGATGCGCAAAATCAATTCGGGCAACAATTCGGCCCCTTTGTTGCGCGCTAATTTGCCCACAAACAGACTAAAGTGGGCCGGTACATTCGCCACCGTGAGGGGTTGGGCAATGGTGGTGGCAATC
This sequence comes from uncultured Roseiflexaceae bacterium, assembly GCA_903889425.1. Taxonomy (GTDB): domain Bacteria; phylum Chloroflexota; class Chloroflexia; order Chloroflexales; family Roseiflexaceae; genus UBA965. The sequence goes on from CAISXI010000001.1 coordinate 1,498, forward strand.
GCAGCACAGTCGACCATATTGGGGATGGCGACTACTTTGGCGGTTGGGACGTGTTGGGCAATACGGGCACTCATATAATGCGACACCCCGATCACCATATCGGCCTGCGCCAACAAATGCGCCCGTTGGCGCATTTGCTGCATATAGGCGGGGGCACCGAGCCGTTGCATGAATGGCGCCTTGCGGGTGGTCATGGTCTGACGCATCCCCGCCCACGTGCGTTGGTCACCCTGCATCTGCATGCCGGTGGCGCGGTAATCCCATGGCCAATGATCACGTACCGTCACGATGACTTTGGCACCCAATCGGCGCAACGGCATGGCAGCTTGGGCTGCCAGCAGGTGCTGGGCATGGATGATGGTGTGGGCGGGATTGATGATGGCGCGCTGGATGGCGGTGCGCAAGCGGGGGATGAGCAATTGCTGGCGCAAATAGGTTTGCAAGAACGGCAAGGGGATTTGGGGTTCAGCTACATCAATAGTCTCGATGTCGAGTACTTCATGTTTGTAGAACATGGCTGTTTGATTGGGGCGTGGCACTACTGCGGTGACATGCTCGCCACGTTGTTGCAACGCCAACGCCAGGGCATGGGCGCTCCAGCCTGCCCCGCCACATTTAGGGGGGAACACATCACTGGGCATGATGATTTGCCGGGGAGTAGTCATAATGCACCTCGGGCGGCGGCAATAAATCGTGTGACCCGTGCGACATCGACGGGGTCGGCTATTGCGCCACCCTGTTTGATGCTTGAGCCGACGATGACGCCGTCGGCGACGGCCATAAAGGCGGCGATATTGTGTTCGTCGGCGCCACTGCCAATAATCACGGGGCGGTCACCGGCAAGCTGTTTGGCCTCGCGTACTTTGGCCACATCAGGGGCATCACCGGTCATCCGGCCGGACACTATCAAGGCATCCGCCCCAAAAAAGCGCGTCCATTCGATGTGGGTGGCCAAATCGATACCGGGGAAGCGCACCGAATGTTTTTTGTCGACATCGGCGAGGATTTTGATATGCTCGGCGTGTAATTCTTTGCGGCGGCGCATCAAATCTGCGGCACACCCTTCGTCGAAACTGCCGGCATCCCATACCCCGGCGCCGGTAAACATACAGACCCGGATGAAGTCGGCTTGGGCAGCAATCGCAATCGCCAGCAAGGCGACGCCACCGTTGTGCACCAGATTTATCCCCATCGGCAGTGGGCTGACACTGCGGATGGCGGCGGCGACGACGGCGTGGCTGGCGATGCTTTCGGGGGGGATGTGGGCGCCGGCACGGAACGGGATATCCCACATGTTTTCGACAATTAGGCCATCACAGCCACCAGCGATGAGGGCTTCGGCATCGGCTTTGGCATGGTCGATGATTGTTTGCATGCCATAGCCGGTATAGCCAGGGGCGCCAGGCAGTGGCCAGCAATGCACCATGCCGATGACGGGTTTGGGAGTGCGAAAAATATCAGCCAGCGAGGATATTTGCAAGTCATCGAGTCTTTTTTTCCAGGCAGGAGCCATAAACACACCTCTCCCAACAGTAGATACGCATAAATTGTACTGATGTCGTCATTGTACCATTGTCGCCAACCACGGGGGGATTGGCTGCTGGTGCTGTTGCAACAGCGCACAGACTTCGTGATGGGTCGGCACAATATCGGCGGCGCCGCGCCGGCTGGCGGTAATCGCCCCGGCTGCATTGGCCACCAGCACCGCATCGGCCAGCGGTGCGCCGTGGCTCAGCGCCAACACACACACGCTGGCAAAGGTATCGCCACAGGCCGTGGTGTCGATGGCGTCGACCACAAACGCCGGGTAGTGGGTCGTTTGTCCATGCACGGCGACGAGGGCACCGTTGGCTCCTTGTTTGGTGATGCAGATAGGGGCGGCGCTGGCGTGATATGCGGCGACGGCCTGCATTTCGGCCTGATTGCCGAGCAGCACGCTGAGGGGCTGGGCGAGTTGGTTGATGATTTGCGCGAAATAATGGGTCAACGGCTCGCACAAATCAATCGACGTCTGCCAGCCATGCTGTTGGGCGTAGCGCAGGGCGTGGACAGCGCTGGCTCGTTGCGGGTCGCTGAGCAGGGCGTGGCCACAGACATGTAGCCAGCCGGGGGTGGTAGGCCAGTCGCTGGGGAACTGCCAGGCTTGGTTGGCACCCCGATAACTCAAAAACGTCCGCTCGCCGCCGGTGGTCACGGGGATGACACATAGTCCGGTCGGGATGTAGGGATCGTGTTGGATGTCTTGCAAGTCGACGCCGGCGGCGCGTGCAATCGTCAGCGCCTGGGTGGCGGCGGGGTCGTTGCCGACCCGCCCCCACAAGCGCACGGTGCCACCCATGCGGGCGACGGCCACGGCGCTGTTGATACCGGTGCCGCCGCTACTCCAGGTGACGGTATGGGCGAGGGCATCGCCCCCTTCGTGGGGCCATTCGGC
>CAISXI010000002.1 GCA_903889425.1 uncultured Roseiflexaceae bacterium
CTTGCCCGAGAGCTTTTCCCGATTATTGGTGCCGGTGGGACGGTTTTTTTACGTTTATTAATGGCAGTGTTATGTCTATTTGCACTTTTTCGACCCAATATCATCGCGCTTTACCGGCAACATTTTCGCATCATGGCGTTATTTGGGGTCTGTATTGCCTTTTCTACCCTCTTTTTTTATTTGGCCGTGCAACGCATCCCGCTAGGAATCGCCATCGCCATTGAATTCATCGGACCGCTGGTCGTGGCAGTGCGCAATAGTCGTACCTGGATCGATCGCATGTGGATCGGCATCGCCGCCCTGAGTATCGCACTGCTCGTCCCTGATATCGGTGTCAACCTCGATATTTGGGGAGTTGTGGCCGCCCTCATCGCCGCCGTATTTTGGGGGCTCTACATCATCACCTCACCGCGGGTGGCCGCAGTGGCGTCGGCATACGACGGACTGATTGGTGGTCTCATCGTCGCCCTGGTCATCATGAGTGTCCCCGGTGTCATCCAAGGTGGCTGGCAATTGCTGAGCCCCCACATCCTGTGGCAGAGTTTTTTGATGGGAATTGCCGCTGCCATTATCCCATTTACCTTTGAATTCAACGCCTTGCAACGCATGCCTGCCCGTGCCTACGGCGTATTGGTCTGTAGTGAGCCAGTAGTGGGGGCGCTTATTGGTTGGTTAGTACTGCATGAATCGCTCAACACCAATGCCATCATTGCCATCATCGGCATTACCATTGCCTCACTGGGAAGTACGCTCACCAACAAAGAGGAATCACACGCATGAGTCACATCCAACCACGCCTTGACATTGCTACTATTCGTGTAGCTGCAGAACCCGCAACAGCAACAATAACCGATGTACTCGGTCGTATCGCGGCTGATCGCAACCGCGCTATCATTGAAGTCAATCCCGATGCCCTGTTGCTCGCTGAATATGCCGCGTCCACTCCCAATCCCCATCCGCTTGCTGGCATCCCGATTGCACTCAAAGACAACATCGATACCGGCGACCGCATGCAAACCACTGCCGGTTCACCCGCATTACTCACTAGCCGCGCCCGCCACGATGCCTTTGCCATCACCCAGCTACGTCAATCGGGGGCCATCCCAGTAGCCAAAGCCAATATGAGCGAATGGGCCAACTTTCGGGCTGCCCACTCGAGTAGTGGCTACAGCGGGCGCGGTGGTCAATGCCTCAACCCCCACGATCACAACCGTTGCCCCAGTGGCTCAAGCTCGGGCTCTGCGGCAGCCGTCGCCGCGGGGCTGGTACCACTCGCCATCGGGAGTGAGACAGATGGCTCGATTATTTCGCCGTCCGCTCGTTGTGGCGTAGTGGGGATCAAACCAACCGTGGGACTCATTAGCCGTAGTGGCGTCATCCCCATTTCGACCACCCAAGACACCCTCGGGACACATGCCCGCAGTGTCGCCGATGCCGCCCTCCTGCTCGGCGTACTAGCAGGGTATGATGCCAATGATGCCGCCACCCACCACATCCCTGCCGCCACCCTCGCCACGTTGCGTAGTCCGATCAACGCCCAAACCATTGGGCAAGTACGCATCGGCGTGGCACGTACTGATTTTAGTGGCTATCATGCCGGTGTCGATGCCCAGTTTGACGCCGTGGTTGCGCTGTTAGTCCGCCAAGGCATCACCATTGTCGACAACGTCGAAATCACCACCGTCAACGAGCTACGCAGTAGTGAAAACGAATATATGGTAATGTGCTACGAATTCAAGCACGCTGTAGCCGCTTATTTGGCCACTCGCGACGTATTGCCAGGATTCAGTGAAGCCGATGTACCGCGCACCCTCAGTGATCTGATTGCCTTTAACGACGCCCACCCCAATCCGGGCTTTGCCTTTGATCAGGAAATTTTTCTGCGGGCAAACCGCATGACCAATGCGGACAAAGCGGCGTACCGCAAAGCGGCAGCCTGGTGCAAACGCAAATCTCAACACGAAGGCATCGACGCCACCTTGCAACGCCACAATCTCGATTGCATCATCGTCCCGTCTGGCACTCCCGCGTGGCCTATTGACCAAATCAATGGCGACCCCAATATGCGCGGAGATAGCACTACGGCTGCCGCTTGTGCCGCATACCCACTTATTACCATACCAATGGGCAAAATCAATCACCTCCCAATTGGATTAACCCTGATGGGCACCGCCTGGAGCGATGCGACCTTGGTGGCGATTGCGCATGGCATCGAACAATTATTGATACAAGAAGGAATCACCCAATGATCGACACATTACTTAACCTGATTACACACCAACGCCTGTGCGAAATCGCCCATACCATCGTGAGCATCCCCTCGGTCACCAACAACGAAAGCGCCATGAGCGACTATACCGCCACATTCCTTACTCGTTGTGGTTTTGCGGTCACGCGCCTTACGGTACCCGAGTCTGGTGACACGATTGTAGCCAGTATTGGTCATGGCGACACCAGCGTGATGCTCAACTTCCACCTCGACACCTTTGACGTGTTTGCTGGTTGGGAAACCGACCCCTTTACCCCTACCCAAATCGGCAATCGCTTATACGGACTCGGCGTCCACGACATGAAGGGTGGCGCAGCCTGCGTGCTCGCCATCGCCGAAGCACTCGGCGCCCACCCCGAATTACTGACTGGCCGTGTGCTCATCACCGCTACGAGTGACGAAGAAAACTGGTCACGTGGTGCACACGCCATCATCAATGGCGGATTTCTCAAAGGGTGCCAAGCAGCCATCGTGCCCGAGCCCTCCAATGCCGGTACCTTGACCATCGGGCAACGGGGCCGGCATGTCTTCCGCATCCGGTTTTTTGGCAAAACAGTCCATGCCGCCTTTGGCGGCGGCATCAACGCTGCGGCTGACGCTGCTCGCGTCGTGGCCGCTCTCGAAGAACCAGGGTTGGTTGATTTGGGCTGGGACGAGCAATTCCAGCTCGCCGGCACGCTCAACGTCATCGGCATCCACAGCGGCGGCACGTTTATTCTTGTCCCCGAAGTCGCCGATGTCTGGATTGATCGCCACATTCTGCCGGGCGAGACGTTGGAGCATGCGACCGCCCAAATTCGCGACGTCATTACACGTTATACGCGCCACAGTCGCTGGGAATTGACCTGGGATGAGCGACCAACCCCCGCACCTGGCCCATATCTCGTGCCCACGAGTGATCCGTTGGTGCAGGTCATGACTGCCGAATTAGCCCATGAATACCAGCAACCCATTCATTATGTGCTTGGTCGCAGCGTGGCCGATACGAGTCATTTCGCCTTCCATGGCCACATCCCTACTGTTATTTGTGGACCGCAAGGGGGCAACACCTGCGAGGCCAATGAGTGGCTCGATCTCGACTCATTACTGCCCACAACCCGTGCTATGATGAAAACAACACTCAAACTTTTGTCTCGTGGCTAAAGGAGCCAACTGTATGTGGCAGACACCGCAATTAATTACCCATACCGGCACGCATGTCGTGCTCCGCGCTGCTGATGTGGCCAATGACGGTGCCGCGCTCTTTGCGGCAGGGCATCGCACATCTGCACATTTATATACGTGGCAATATTTACCGTACGGCCCGTTTACCGACGTGACGGCAATGGACGCCTATGTGCGGGATTTCGCCTGCAAAACTGATCCGTTGATGCATGTGGTCTGTGATGCCGTCACCCAAATCCCCATTGGCGTAATTACGATTATGAGCATCTTTCCTGAATTTGGGCGAGCCGAGCTTGGGCATATTTGGTATGATGCTGATATGCAACGCACACCGCGCACGACTGAGGCGGCATTTTTGTTACTCACCTATTTGTTTGACACATTGCATTACCGGCGTATCGAATGGAAGTGCGATGCGAATAATGCCCGCAGCCGGGCTGCTGCCCAACGTCTCGGATTCCGTTTCGAAGGCGTATTCCAACAGCATATGATTGTCAAAGGTCGTAATCGCGATACCGCTTGGTTTGCGATTGCCGATCATGAATGGCCAGCAATTCGTACCCGGTTTGAAGCATATTTTGCAGGCAATCGCCGTCATTTAGGTCGTTAAATCGGCATATACGCTATACTGAGGTATATGTTAGGAAGAGGAACAATATGAAGGTGCCATTTAATCATCCCTATATGACCGGGCAAGAGCTCGAATACATTTCTCAAGCCTATAATCTGCACAAATTATCGGGTAATGGCCAATTCACCCAACGTTGTCACAAGCTTTTGCAACAACAGGTGGGTTCGCAAAAAGTACTCTTGACCCATTCATGCACCGCCGCCCTCGAAATGGCGAGTATTTTGTGCGATCTACAACCAGGTGATGAAGTCATCATGCCATCATACACATTTGTCTCGACAGCCAATGCGGTGGTACTGCGTAATGCCATTCCCGTGTTTGTCGATATCCGTCCCGACACCCTCAATATCGACGAAACACTCATTGAAGCCGCCATCACCCCGCGCACCAAAGCGATAAGCGTAGTCCATTACGCAGGTGTTTCCTGCGAAATGGATACCATCATGGATATTGCGACCCGGCATAACTTGTTTGTCATCGAAGACGCTGCCCAAGGCTATGAATCATATTACAAAGGGCGACCGCTTGGCAGCATCGGCCATTTCGCTGCCATGAGTTTCCACGAAACCAAAAACGTCATTTCGGGTGAAGGCGGCGCATTGTTTGTCAATGACCCCAAATATACCGAATTAGCCGAAATTATTTGGGAAAAAGGCACCGATCGCAGTCAGTTTTTCCGTGGTATTGTCGACAAATACACTTGGCAACATGTCGGTTCATCGTTTTTGCCCAGCGAACTCATCGCAGCATTTCTGCTAGCCCAGCTCGAACATGGTCTTGCCATCACCCAAAACCGCCTCGCAACATGGGACACTTACCATGCCGCCTTTGCTGATTTGGCCCGTGACGAATACCTCAGTCAGCCAGTTGTACCTGTGCATTGTCAGCATAATGCGCATATGTATTATGTCATCTTGCCCACTGCTGATTTGCGCAACGAATTACTTGAATCACTCAAAGAACTCAACGTCAACGCCATATTCCACTACATCCCCCTGCATAGTTCCCCTGCTGGGATACGCTACGGGCGCGTGCATGGGCGCATGGACAACACCGACTCACTCAGTAGTCGCTTGTTGCGGATGCCCATGTACAATCACATCGAAGAAACCAAAGTACAGCGTGTCATTGAGTCAGTTATTTCTTTGGTCAAAAAAAATTAGGGCGCAGCCGTGAATAGACAAAATAGTGGTGGTGAAGATTATATATCTTCACCACCACTATTGGTTTTAGCCTAAGCGCGCCACTACGTCGCCCTGTGTCGAAAACTGCGTGTAACGGCGTGATTGCACGTGTTGAATAAACTGCTCCAGCATTTCGATGCGATGACCACGCCCTATGACTTGAGGATGCATGGCGGCCGTCAACACGCCATTGGGGTGATTGTGATGCATCCAATCGAAATCTTTGGTCCATATCTCAAATACCTTGCTTGGTGCCGACGTACCATTACGATACGGGTTGAAATTAAACTGGAAATGCGCCCAGTCGTCGAACTCAAAACAAAACGGTAATTCCCAAATATCGGCCACTCGCCCAGGAATCAACGGCTCATGCCGGCTGACTTGATCACCAATACGCGGGTGATACGGCGCAAAATCGTTGGCCATCAAACTCGAATCGTAGCGGAACTTGTATTCTTCGAGCAAAGACAGCGTCACCTGCGAAAAATCGGCCGACGGCGAACGAAACCCTTGTGGCTCCACCCCAATTTTGCGCAACACCTGCAACGCCCGTTCCATATCACGCCGCTCTTCATCGGGGGTCTGCTCGCTAGGGTCGACATGGGCATATGAATGATGCCCTACTTCATGCCCTGCCGCCAAAATCGCATCGACTTGATGCGGGAATGATTCGACTGTATGTCCTGGA
>CAISXI010000003.1 GCA_903889425.1 uncultured Roseiflexaceae bacterium
CGCTTTGTCTGCGAAGAAGGCCTGGTGCGGCGCTTCAGCGGCAGTGTGCCCCTCGGCTACCCCGAGCGCTTGATGTATGAGCTCGATGTCATCAACCAAACCGGCTTCCCCGACTACATGCTTATCGTCTGGGATTATGTGTCGTATGCCCGCCGCAACGGCATCCCCTGTCTGCCTCGTGGCTCGGCCGGCGCCTCGTTGGTACTCTACTGCTTGGGGATTACCGACGTCGACCCTGTCGCCAACAAACTGCTGTTTGAGCGCTTTTTGAGTCCCGAACGGCTCGAAATGCCCGATATCGACGTCGACTTTGCCGATACCCGCCGTGGCCAAGTCCTCGATTATATTGCCGCCAAATACGGCCGCGAAAATACCGCTCAAATCATCACGTACGGCACCCTCGGCGCCAAAGCCGCGATCCGCGATGTGGGTCGGGCCCTCGACGTGCCGTTGTCGGAAGTGGACCGCATCGCCAAACTCATCCCCAATACCCCCAATATCACCTTGCGCGATGCGTTAGAAAAAGCCCCCGAGTTCAAACAACTCTACGAATCAAGCGACGAAACCAAACAAATCATTGATTGGGCCCAACGCATCGAAGGGCGTATGCGCAACGTCGGTACCCATGCCTGTGGCGTGGTGATTAGCCGCAACCCACTCGACGAAGTGGTACCATTGCAACGCACCACCAAAGACGAAAACTCGCTGATGGCCGCCTATGAAGGCCCCACGTTGGCCAAAATCGGCTTGCTCAAAATGGATATCCTCGGGCTCACCAATTTGTCGGCAGTCGCCGAAACGTTGCGCTACATCGAAATCTCGACCGGCAACGCTATGCAACTGGGCGATATCCCCCTGACCGACAAAAAAACCTTCGAGTCGCTGAGTAGCGGCAATACCGTCAATGTATTCCAGCTCGAATCTGCCGGTATGGTGCGCTACCTGCGTGAACTCAAACCAACCCGCGTCGAAGACATCTATGCCATGGTGGCGCTCTATCGCCCGGGTCCGCTCGAACAAATCCCGGTCTACATCCAAAACAAAAACAATCCCAAGGGGATTAAATACCTCCACCCGATTCTCAAGCCCATCCTCGAAGACACCTACGGCGTCATCGTCTACCAAGAGCAGATTATGCAACTGCTCCAAGTCATCGCCGGCTATACCCTCGGCCAAGCCTATATCGTGCTCAAAGCCATCGGTAAAAAACAAAAAGAGATGATGGCGGCCGAAGAACCGCGCTTCAAAGATGGCTGTCTCAAAAACGGCTTGACCAAAGAGCAGTCTGAGACGTTGTGGGATCTCATTCAGCCCTTCGCCGGCTATTCATTCAATCGGCCCCACGCCACCTTGTACGGCTTGTTGTCGTACCAGACGGCCTACCTCAAAAACAACTTCTCGACGGAATACATGGCTGCCGTCCTCAAAGGATCGGCTGGGCAAATCGAAGATGTGGCCAAAGCAGTCAACGAATGCGCCAAACTAGGCGTAGCGGTACTGCGGGCTGACATCAATGCCAGCCAAGCCGACTTTACCATTGAGCGCGTCAATGATTCCGTGGTAAGTGGCGATATCCGCTTTGATCGTGGTGTACGCTTTGGGCTCGCTGCCATCAAAAACGTCGGCGAAGGCCCCGTCGAAGCTATCATCGCCGCCCGGGGTGATACGCCGTTTAGTAGCCTGGCTGACTTTGCCGATCGCGTCGACCAAAAACTCATCAACAAACGCGTGATTGAAAGTCTGATCAAGGCCGGTACCTTTGATTCTCTAGCCGGCACGCGTCGCCAAAAACTCGCCGTGATTGACCAAGTCCTCGATGCCGCTAGTGGTGCCCAAAAAGCCCGTGCCAGCGGTCAATCGAGCTTGTTTGATTTGATGGGTACCAGCGATAGTAGTGCGGCGCCAGTTAATATGGCCGCCGTCCAATTCCCTATCTTGCGCGAATCCCGCGAAGACGACCGTGAAATGCTGGCCTGGGAAAAAGAACTGCTCGGCATGTATGTCTCGGACCACCCCGTCGTCCAAGCCTTGCGCGACGTCGATTTAAGCGACGTCACCTCACTCGGGGCGGTCAACGACGAAATGGTCGGCCAGTCGCTGACCTTTGCGGGGATGCTCAGTGCCTCCAAAACCGTCACCACCAAAAAAGGCGACAGCATGTTTGTGGGGATCTTTGAAGACCTCGCCGCCAGCATGGAATGTGTGGCCTTCCCCAAATCCTACGAAAAATTCCGGGCTTTGCTCCACGACGATTCAGTCGTGCGTATCATCGGCAAACTTGACCGCCGCAATGATGGCATGCAACTGATGATCGACAAAGTCGAAGCCATCATCCATAACGACGAGCCCGCTACTCCACCGGCGGCCCAAATGCGCACCGCACCATCTCCAACGAACTCGGCACCGGCAAATCCCACACCGGTCAGCCAATCCCCTGCCACGCCTCCTTCCGTGAGTCATACGACACCACCTACAGGAAACACCATGTCAGAGCAACGCAAATACGGCGCATCCAATCACGGCGCCCACGATGTCATCAAGTCGCCGAGCCGGGCTGCAGTGTCAACACCCAAACCGGCACCAGCCCCCGTCGCACCCGAACCCAGTGGCCCCCAACATGTCCTCCGTCTCTATTTCCCGTTGTTTGACAATAACGACCACGCCGTCCAATTTATGAACGAAATCTACGCACTCACCGAACACTTCCGTACTGCCGATGATGGCGAAGCCGTCTTGATGATTCATTTGCCTGTCGAACAACGCAACGTGGTGCTCCGTATGCGTGGCACTGTCCGCGACCCCATCAACCTGCGCGATATCCTGCGCAACAAAGTGGGCCACGATGCGATTGTGCTCGAATCAGCCTAATTGCACAGCAATTAGCGGTTTTATCTACAAACCTGTGCAAACCCTCGTGCAAATAAGATTGCACGAGGGTTTTACTATTGAATTTATCTCTATTTTAGGCCTTTTTCAACATGTACTTTTTTTCACAGTAAATAACCTCAGCAATCAATCACCGCATAATTTCCCCAAATTTGCTGAATAATCACTATAATTCAGCAAAAATAATACTTTATTACTTTTAATGTAGCGTAATTTGTACGATATTTTACAAAAATCATAATTTTTGTGGTATAGAATCGTAACTACAATTTTAATTGTAGAGGATAAATATAGGATAAAATGAGTATTTGCAAATACTGAACAAAGTATTGACATTTTATTGAACTTCCTCTACAATAGGGTGTGCTGATCAAAACTAAGGAGGCGTCTCGATGACGTTACAACAGTCAGCAGACTATAGTAAACAACAAGCGTCGCTTCCTACTATCATTTCAGCTACCGACGCCGACGACCAGCTCAAGATTATTGCCATCGCCAACGGTGACAATCAGGCCCTCGAGGAGCTATATCACCGCTATTCAGGTGTGGTATATCGGCTGGCTTTTCGCGTGCTCAAACAACGCGAACAAAGTGAAGAAGTCGTCCAAGAAGTATTTTGGCGGGTATGGCGGCGCAGTACCAGCTTCGAGCGTGAGCGCGGGCGGGTATCGCAATGGATATTTGGGATAGCGCATAACCTGTGTATCGACGAGATGCGCCGGATGCGGGCCCGGCCCAATCCTGTCTACGAAAACGACGAACATCCGATTATTGCCCAACTCGTCGACGAGCACATCGACATCCCGGCGGTGGTATGGGCCAATGAGCAACGGCGCGTGATTGTGGGAGCGCTCGCTACCCTACCGGTAGCACAGCGTGAGGCGGTTGAGTTAGCCTACTTCGGCGGATTTTCGCATCAGGAAATTGCGGAGCGCCTCGACCGACCCCTCGGCACCATCAAGACCCGCGTGCGGCTCGGGTTGCAAAAACTGGGTATCTTGTTGGCGGATACCGATATCGACGGCGCAACCGTATAATCAAACCCCCGTGGGGCATATGCCTCACGGGGGTTTTGCTTATTCACGTCTGCGCTGGTTATTTTTTGCCAATCAATTGCTGAAACTGGTCATCGACAGCGGGACGCGCCCCGAAATGACTCACTACCCAGCTGCCAAGATTATTGGCGAGTTGGGCTGCCTGTGCCAAATCTCCATTACGCAAATAACTCGTCAAAAACCCTGCATTAAACGAATCGCCAGCCCCAGTTGCATCAATCACCGGCACTTCGTGGGTGGCATGGTGCTGTTCGTAGCCAGGGGCACTGATGATACAGCCATCTTTGTCGAGCTTGAGCACGACGACCGCATCTTTGAAGCGTTTGCGCAAGGCCCGGGCAATCAAGAGTGGCTCACGCTCGCCGGTCAAAATCATCCCTTCGTCACGGTTGGGCAAAATAATATCGATCGGTAATTGGGCAATAATTGTGTCAAAGGTATCGCGACCCATTTCGCGGATCATCTGATACGATGCCGGGTCAAACGACACGGTGGCACCGGCCGCCTTGGCGATTTGGGCGGCGTGGAGCGCTGCAGCCCGCGGCGGATCGCTAAACACCGACCAAGCCGTAATATGCACATGGGCAGCCTGTTGCAATGCTGCCACGGGGATGTGCTCAGGGTAGAGATGAAAGTCAGCCCCTTGGTTGGTAATCATGCTCCGTTGGCCGGCTTTGTCGATCATTACCACAATCACGCCGGTGTCGTGGTCTGGCGTACGAGTGATATGGCCTTGGACCCCTTCACGGGCTAGGTCAGCCACAATCAGATCCCCAAAGGCATCAGTCCCCACCGCACCCACAAAGGCGGCCGGTGCGCCGAGGCGCGCCACCCAGGCTGCCACATTGGCAGCAGAGCCGCCGGGTGCCAAGGCGATGCGCCCGGTGGTATCGCCCCCCGGCAACAAAATGGTATCGGGTTGTGCCAACACATCCCAGACCAAATCACCCACAGCGACAATTGCTCCTGTGCGCATAAACGTGTTCCTTTTGGTGTACAAAAAACGCCGCACATGGCGGCGTTTTTGCTACGGCATACGGCGTCTGATTTACTTATTATACGCTGTCAATTAGACCACATCTTTCACGGGAGTGGCTTGGGCTGATTGACGGACGAGGGGCAACAATACGCCGATAATCACTGCTGCAGCCGCCCCTACAAACAAACCACCGGCATGGTAGGGAGCAGTGACATTGACGAAGTCTGACAACCACCCAGCCAACAACGGCCCCAGCACCATGGTCAACGACGTCAAGGCTTGGCTACCACCCAACGTGGCACCTTGGGCAGTAGGATCAACACGGCGCGAAATCAAGCTGGTCAACGATGGTGTGGCCATACCACTGCCGGCACCCAACAAAATGATAGCCGGATACAACCATAAGCCAGTAGGAGCGATAGCGAGACCTTCAAAGCCCAGCGCCATAATCACCATGCCCACCATGGCCAATTTGGCTTCGCCGAATTTGGGCAACAACATGCGCAACAAAAAGCCTTGCATGATGACTGCCATCAAACCCACCGCCACAAAGACAAAAGCGTTGTCGATAGCGGCAAAACCGAAGCGCCGGTCACTATAGACGGCAAAGTTACTTTGCATACCCGAAAAGGCCAGATTCAACAACACAATCCCAATCAACAAGGTACGAATGTTGTTGTTTTGGAGTACTGATGCCACTCGCGTAAAGGGATTGCCACTGCTCACCACCGTGGTGCGGCGCTCGACAGGTAACGACTCGGGCAAGGCAAAATAGCCGAAGATGACATTGATAAATGACAAGGCGGCTGCCACAAACACGGGGACAGCTAAGCCGTAGGTGCTAAGCACCCCCCCCAAGGCTGGTCCGAGCATGAAGCCCAACCCGAAGGCGGCGCCGATCATGCCGAGCCCCTTGGCGCGGTTCTCGGGAGTGGTAATATCAGCGATATAGGCTTGGGCAGTACTAATATTGGCGCCCGTTACCCCGTCGATGATGCGTGACAAAAATAAGGCGGTCAACATCAACCATGGGCTGATGACAAATAAATTCTCGGAAAAACCAAAGATGACATAGCCAATGCCCGTGCCGAGCAAACTAATCAACAATACTGGGCGGCGACCATAGCGGTCGGACAAACTGCCTAACCACGGTGCACAAACGAATTGCATCAAGGCGTAGATGGCGGATAGCGCACCTACAATCAAGGCTCGGTTGACCACCAGCCACGGATCACCCGATGATTCGAGGATTTTGACGTAGTATGGCAATACCGGTATCACAATCCCAATCCCGAGCAAATCGATGAGCACCGTGAAAAAAATAAATAACATCGGTGAACGTTGGCGCATGCATTCCTCTTTTATGTCACAAAAACATGATAATCAGACTTATAGCTGTACTATATCAGGAATGATGATATTTTGTCAATGTTTTGTCAATGTTTTGCACACACATTATATACTATGTCACGAGCAACGATGGATAGGCATACAATATAGGGGCAACATGAGGTTACAAATTAAAAACAAGGGATAAATTAATTGACGGCAACACTTGCGAGTGGTATACTGTTCTGACGTGTTGCCTTACCCAAGGCAATTTTGTTCTGTTATATAAACGGGGTTATCCAGAAGGGGTGCTGTCATAACCGACCGATTGCGATTCAACAACCGAATACGTGCACGCGAGATTCGTCTGATAGACGAGCAAGGTGCACAGGTTGGCATAGTAGCATTACGTGATGCAATTCAGATGGCCGAGGAGCGCGGGTTTGACCTTGTAGAGGTTGCGCCAAACGCGGTACCTCCGGTATGTCGCATCATGGACTACGGCAAGTTCCGATACGAGCAATCGAAGAAGGAACGCGAGGCGCGCAAACACCAGAAGCAAGTAGAGCTGAAGGAAGTGCGACTCAAACCCAAGACTGACGATCACGACATCGACGTCAAAGCCAAGCAAGCGCGCAAGTTCTTGTTAGGTGGTGATAAGGTCAAATTCACCCTACGTTTCCGTGGTCGTGAAATTTTCCACCCAGACATTGGGTTAAAGATGCTCGAAGGCATGGCTGAGGATTTACGTGATATCTCAGTAATCGAGCAGCGGCCGTTGATGGAAGGGCGCGTATTGTCGTTGTTATTGGCACCAAACGCCAAGGCACGTGCGACGCCGAGCAAGCCAGCGGCGGCAGCGAACGCCACGCCACGCCCTGCCAAACCGCCCAAAGAAGTCGTTGTGCCGGCAGAAGCGCCTGCAGCAACGCTTGTAGAAGCGGTAGTTGCACCAGTGGCAGCGGCTACTCCAGCAGAAACAGTTGCACCAGTGGCAGCGGCTACTCCAGTAGAAACAGTTGCACCAGTGGCAACGGCTACTCCAGTAGCGCCG
>CAISXI010000004.1 GCA_903889425.1 uncultured Roseiflexaceae bacterium
ATAACATCGCAGGCTTCCAATTGGGAGTATCGCGCAACCACGTGAACCCGTAGAACAACGCCAACCCCCAACACGTCGTTGCAATAAACGTCAGATACGTATTCCAATAGAAAAAAAACGGCGAGGCACTAATCAGATATGCGGCCAACAACGCCAACCCCGTGTGTTGTAATAGCCGCCGCACATACAACAGCGCAAAAACCCCAGCCAAATACGCATACAAGACAAAGTTGACCGTATAAAAAACAAACGGATTGTTGACCCATATCCGAAGTACCCAATTAAGCACATATGAAATACTCAACCCATTCAGTTGCGATAATGGCCGCCCTAGTTGAGTCATTTCAGACCAAGTACTCAGCCACGTTGATCGTGACGTATTCATCAGCATATGCTCTTCAGCAATATACCATGCATAATCCGAAAAAAAACCTGTTGGATTTTTGTAATTAGCATCAGTAATCGGGATATTCGCCATTACTTTCGTACTTACTGGCGATATTACCTGTGGTTCCCATATCCATCCACCAAAATACAATACTACCGTAATGCTATAAAGAATGACAGGCCGCTGCCACAACCAGCGCATCCCGATCAACACTGGCGCTCCTTGCTGACGTACCGGCGCCAGCCGTTGTTCTACCCACCCCAATCCATTTTTTACGTTGTCTTGTAAAACCGCAAAATAACGATACAAATAATAAATAACAATGCCATTAATCCCCATTCCACCAAAAAACCACACCAGCGATAAATGCGTTAAGCCAAACAATAATACGTCCGTACCCCACCACCAGATCCCCAAAAGTATCACACTTAATAACCCATATACCCCTACCACGATGTGGAGCGCATACTGACGGTAAATCCATGTACCAAATAATGCCACCAGCGCAAAATAAAAAATCATCACACCAGTGGGGTTATTCGGACCTGCAATCGGCTTAAACACCACTTTATTTACCGCAAATGCAATTTCACGATCAACAACGGTATGTTTTTTATTTTTAAACATTAATGTATCAAAAAAAATAAATGGTTGTGTATTCAATCGCACAAGTGATCGGTAGTGGCGAAATACGTGTAACTGCACAGGGTAATGCGCAACCGGTTGACCACTTATTTCTATTGTTACAAATTGATTCTCGGTGATAGTGGTTGCCGTAACGGTCATGATATTCAATCCGTCATCATAGGGTTGACGAATCAGATAGATCATGGCATTTTTTCTAGCCCACCGAAATGTATAATCAATCGTGTTTCTGGCATCCTTTTGTATTTCAGCTCCATAAAATTGATCAAAATATTCGTTTGCCTGTACGGCACTAATTTCATTTTTCCCCGTAAATCTACTAAATACAGTAATTATCAATAAAAAATATACTGTATTTAACAAAATAAACTTAAAATACCGCATATTTCGTAGTCCTATCACAACTAATTCTAATATCCAAACAACGTATGCATGCATATTATACTCTAGACAAAATACATGTACCAATTTAAACCGTATGTGACGCTGCACTACGACGCCCAAGTATCCAAACCATGAGATAAATAACTAGTCAATTGTATCTCAGCGACAAGCAATGATTTGGGCATGCCTATGTATCACAAATGCCTATGTATCACAAACGATAATTTACCCTAGTATCATCCGTGTAGTCACTGGGAGGCTCGTCGTTTCGTTTTTGCTCCATACCGGATAAGAGTTTCACTTACATAGTGATTTCTACAGCAACGACGGTAATCAAACCACCAATCAGTCATGATTCGCTTTGCCGAAAAAACGCCAGCGCAATCGCATGCGATATGGCTGGATGAACGGCCAGTTCATCAATGAATGCAGGCTAACCACTAATCCTGCAATAACCCAAAATAGGTTGGGAATGATAC
>CAISXI010000005.1 GCA_903889425.1 uncultured Roseiflexaceae bacterium
ACCGTACTGGGGTATTTGTCATGCACTTCTTCTTTCAAATTCCGACAATGATATGTTGTTTACGCATCTACGCGGTAAAAGTAATACGTATTTGCAATGCCACAGGATGTATGATTGCATGCATCGTGCTACAATGGTCAGAGACCATGTTCAGGCAAAAGGGAGGACTCAATGAGCGATAATCGCCGCAGTCGAATCGTCACCGAAGGAGTGCAACGCACCCCCAACCGCGCCATGTTACGGGCGGTTGGATTCCAAGACGAAGATTTTAGCAAACCCATTGTCGGGATTGCCAATGGTTATAGCAATCTCACCCCGTGTAACGATGGGCTCGACGTGTTGTCCAAAGCCGTCGCCAGCGCCATCAAAACCGCCGGCGGTATGCCCATGCTTTATGGCACGATTACGATTGCCGACGGTATCTCGATGGGCACCGAAGGGATGAAATATTCGCTGGTATCGCGTGAAGTCATCGCCGATGCCATCGAAACCGTCACCAATGGCCAATCGATGGATGGCGTCGTCACCGTCGGTGGCTGTGACAAAAACATGCCCGGCGCCATGATTGCAATGGCTCGCCTCAACGTGCCATCAATCTTTGTGTACGGCGGCACCATTGAGCCCGGTAATCTCGATGGCGAAGACCTGACCATCGTCAGCGCCTTTGAAGCCGTCGGGCAATATAGCGCCGGCAAAATCGACGCAGCCCGTTTGCTCCAAGTCGAAAAAGCCGCCTGCCCGGGACCTGGCTCGTGTGGTGGCATGTACACCGCCAACACCATGTCGTCGGTCATCGAAGCCATGGGGTTGAGCCTACTCAACTCATCGACCATGTCGGCTGTGGCTCAAGAAAAAAACGACAGCGCCTATCAATCAGGTATCGCCGTGGTCAACGCCATCCGCAAGCAAATCTTGCCGGCCCAGATTTTGACCCGCAAAGCCTTTGAAAACGCCATCGCCGTCATCATGGCCACCGGTGGCTCAACCAACGCCGTGTTGCACTTGCTTGCCATCGCCCATGCCGCCAATGTATCACTCAATATCGACGATTTTGAGCGCATGCGGGCCCGCGTACCAGTGATTTGTGACCTCAAGCCATCAGGGCGCTATGTGGCCACCGATTTGCACAAGGTCGGCGGTACACCCCAGGTCATGAAAATTTTGCTTGAACGTGGCTTGCTCCATGGCGATGCTATGACGATTACTGGCGAAACCATCGCCGAATCACTCAAATCTGTTCCCAGTACGCCTGACACCAATCAGACCGTGATTCGTCAATGGGACAACCCCATGTACGAACAAGGTCATTTGGCGATTTTGCGGGGCAATTTGGCCGAAGAAGGGTGTGTCGCTAAGATTTCGGGCGTCAAACAACCAGTCATCACCGGTCCAGCCCGGGTGTTTGAGTCCGAAGAAGAATGTCTCGAGGTCATCCTCGCCAACAAAATCAACCCAGGCGATGTGCTCGTCATACGCTACGAAGGTCCCAAAGGTGGTCCTGGTATGCGTGAAATGCTCGCCCCCACCTCAGCCATCATCGGCGCCGGGTTGGGTGATTCGGTGGCATTGATTACCGACGGACGTTTTTCGGGTGGCACCTACGGCATGTGCGTGGGCCACATCGCTCCCGAAGCCGCCGCAGGTGGCACGATTGCCTTGGTCAACGAAGGGGACTCGATTACCATTGATGCCTACCAACGCTTGATCCAGCTCAATGTCAGCGATGCCGAGTTGGCTGCCCGCCGCGCGGCATGGCAACCACGCCCGGCCCGCTATCGCCGCGGTGTGCTGGCCAAATACGCCAAGTTGGTATCGAGTGCCAGCCTCGGCGCCGTTACCGACCTCGACCTCTAAAAAACACTCGCTCCCTAGGGGATTTATTCCCCTAGGGAGCATACCCAAATTATTTGCAGTATTGATTCGTGATAGAAAAAACTTATGACTGCATATATTCAGGCCAGTGGGCTGGTGCGGATTTTTCGCAGTAGCGACATCGAAACATTTGCCTTACAAGGACTCGATCTGACCGTCACCAAAGGCGAAATGGTGGCGCTGGTGGGACCCTCTGGTGCCGGCAAGTCGACATTCCTCAATATGCTCGCCGCCCTTGACCGTCCCGATGCCGGGACCCTCCCCGACGGCGACATGGATTTGGTTGC
>CAISXI010000006.1 GCA_903889425.1 uncultured Roseiflexaceae bacterium
CAAAATCCCCGTCACCAACCCCACACTCGCGCCGATGAGCAAGACCTGCCAGAGCGGCCGGGCTTGGGTTGCTTCGTGTTGTGGCGTGGTGTTGCCTTGGTACATGACGCGGGCGATGATGAGCAACATACAACTAAAGGCGATGAGCAAAATATCACCGGGGATGAGCCGCGAAATTCGTGCTCCGAGGTAAGCGGTCACAATGCCCGCCATCCCGAAGGGCAAGGCGGTGGTAATATGAGTGCGCCCCGCCCGCCAAGCCATCACACCACCGATGAGCGCATTGACCCCTACAATCACGAGTGCGGTTGCTAATGCGACATGCGCGTCGATATGCATGATATAAACCATGCTTGGCACTATCAGCACCGCCCCACCACCACCAATCAATCCCAACAACAAGCCGACAATTGCGCCGATGATGACCGCCCCGATGATTGTCAATGTGGTTGTCCTTTATGGCATTGTCTGTAAAAAATAATGCCCGTGGTGCGATGAATATGCCGTTGTCATGCCCATGACAATCTGAGTGTGCTGCGATCCTGGCAGGCTATACGAAAATAGACTGGTAGTACCATGAATGTCGTTGCAATTATACGTCGGTACTATCGTCGATATCGCTGGTGCGAGGAGCAGTTTTTTTATGGGGGGTACTGGTGGGTTCTTCGCTATCGGTAGCGCTGGTGGGTTCTTCACTGTCGTCGTCGTCGCGGTAATCATTGTCGATACTATCTGCAATGAGCGCAATCGCCGCATCGGCGAATTCGTGGGGGACGACAATCCGCACGTCGGAGAGCAGACCACTCTGCATACCAAACATACTGGCACTATCGGCACCCGTTAAGGCGGACGGGATGCCGGCCGCTTGGAGTTGTGCTTGGAAAAGTGCGGCATCGAATGGGCCATCGCAAATCATTACCACCACCGGTTCGGGTGGTTGTTCCACTACGGGACGTTGGGCAAAACGCTCTTTGATCCATTGAAACATGGTGTACTCCTCTGGTGCTGGTAGGGATATCATAATCAAAAGGAGGCGGGTTGCCCCACCTCCTTTTGGTCGTGTGATTATTGGATATTCATGCTACGGTGCCGGGCTTAGGCTTCCGCAGCTGAACCACGCCGGAACCAATTGCGCCATTCACGGTGTTCCCAGACCACCAATAATTGGGCGGCATTGAAGATTGACGAATAGGTGCCACTAATCAACCCAATCAACAAAACCAGTACCAAATTGCGGATGGTGACACCACCAAACAACAACAAGGCCGTCAAGGTAAATATGCTTGTGAGCTGGGTATTAATAGAACGGGGCAAGGTTTGTACGATGCTATGGTTGATAATATCGTCAAACGCTTCACCGGCGCGGCGATGCATCAGATTCTCACGGATACGGTCAAACACCACGATGGTGTCGTGTACCGAGAAGCTGATGATGGTAAGCAGTGCCGTCAAGAAGTAGGCATCGATCTCAAGCCCAATGAAGTGCCCGAGAATGGCGGCCATACCAAGCACCACCAACACGTCGTGGAGCATGGCAAGCACGGCACATACCCCATAACGGAAGGGGTTTGGTGCTTTGCTGAAGGCCATAGTCAAGTAAATCAAAATCGCGACACAGGCGCCAAGTACGGCAATTGCCGCGCTCCGGGTGGCTTCGGCACTCACGGTAGGTCCGACACTTTGGAGCGATTCACGTTGCACATCACCATAGACTGCGGTCAAGGCGGCGAGTATGGTGCGTTGTTGTTGCTCGGGCGAGGTGGGGCTGAGTTCTTTGGTACGTACCACTGCCGACGCAATTTCTTTGCCATTGACTTTGATGGTACTTACTTGGACTTGTGCCCCTTCAAACCCGTTTGCCGCAAAGATCTCGCCGATTTTTTCGGTGTTGAGGTCGCTGGTTTGCTTGGTGGTGAAGTGCAAATCCCACAAGGCACCACCGGCGAAGTCAATTCCTGTGCGTAAGCCATACAGTGCAAAATAAATTGCACCAGGCACGATGATGAGTAGGGAAATAAGGAACCAAATATAGCGGAGGCTCACAATATTTTTCATATGGCAGACGCTCTCATTCCTAAACCGCGCTCTGCTCTTGCAGGTCGGGATCGTTGCTGATTTCATAGAGCCAGAGTGATTGCAATGCGCCGTTGCGCACAATCAATCGCAAGAAGGTCCGGGTGACGACTACCGCCGTGAACAAGCTCAACACAATACCGAGTGCCAACGTCAAGGCAAAGCCTTTGATGAGGCTGACCCCGAAGCTATTACCGAATACAAACAAAATCGCACTGGTAATCAAGGTCGAGGCACTCGAGTCACGAATTGCAGGCCAGGCTTCGTCAAACCCGGCATCAACGGCCCGGAGCAACGAACGTTTGTTGCGCAATTCTTCTTTGAGACGGGCAAAAATCAACACGTTTGCGTCAACAGCTAACCCAATCGACAAAATAAAGCCGGCGATACCGGATAATGTCAACGTGATAGGGATAACCTTGTGTACCGCATAAATGATGATGGTGTAGATAATCAATGCCACCGTTGCAAGTACCCCAGGCAGGCGGTAGTAGATTATCATAAACAACGCAACGATAATCAACCCTACCATACCGGCCACAATGCTGGCCTGCACTGAATTAGCACCCAACGTGGCTGACACGGTGCGGCTTGACTCAATACTCAAGGTAATGGGTAATGAACCATATTTGAGCTGGTTGAGGATTTTTTCGGCGTCTTCACGGGTAGAGGTGGTGATTTCGCCACTGCCGCCAATCAATGCTGATTGGACGACTGGGCAGCTCACAACCACGTTGTCGAGCACGATACACATGGGCTTTTGGATGTTGGCCGCCGTAAATGTCGCCAAATCACTAGCTGATTGCCCGGTAAAGACAAACGATACAGCTGGTTTGGCAGAAATACTGTCGTTGGTGACCCGCAATGATACTTGGCGGGTATCGAGGTCGCGACCATCAGTAATGCTCTGATAGACCTCGGGTGATACCGTTGGTTGTGGGTTTGCAGGATCCACCGGCTTTGAGGCGTCTACTTCAGGTACTTTGGGCTCAGGGTTCCCTGATGTCCGTATAATCGTACCTTCATTGAGGAATTGACCTTTGGTGTCGATGAATTCGAGCCGCCCCGTACCCCGCAGGGTTTCGATGGCTTGTTCGGGGTCGCGGACACCGGGAAGCTCGACGATGATGCGATCTTTGCCGGATAACTGGACAATGGCTTCACTGACGCCAAGTCCATTAACACGACGTTCGATGACGGTGGCGGCCGTAGCCATGATGTCTTTGTCGACAACACCGTCTGCCTTCATGAGGACTTGGGTGCCACCTTGGAGGTCGAGACCAAGGCGCACGCTTACATCACGACCGAGCCATGTGTTGTCTGGTGCAAATGCAATCCAGGCACACAATGCGGTAATTAACATGATGAAAAGAAAAGGTACAATCTCGCGGTTGCGCACGATGTGCTTGCCTCCGTGTCGGTAAGTCAAAGCTTAACCAATAAATACGTTACTAGCAGATAATTATAGTCTGTGTGAGTGCCTTGTGTCAATTTGAATGTGATTGTAGCGGTCTCAAATTGACGTTGTTGTGCATAAATTGTCACCAAATAAACAATTTGTTTCGCAAGCGCTAGTCTTTTGGATTGACTAGCGCCCAAAAACTGCAGTTACTTGCTGCCGGCAGCGGCGATTGCTGCCCGGACTTTGGCATCGATATCTTGTAATGTTTTGGCGTCACTCGCATCGACAACCACTCCATTGACCGCAAACGACGGCGTCCCGGGTAATCCGAGTGCGTTAGAGGCTTTTTGGTTGGCGATTACCGCATCAGTTACTTCACTATTTACGAGGCATTTTGCATATGTCGGGGCATCAAGTGAGAGTTGATTCGCATAACTTGCAAATTGACTATTGACCTCGCTGGTTGCTAATACCGACCATTGCCGCTGATTGATGTACAACATGTCGTGCATCTGCCAATAGGCTGCGGTATTTTGTTCACCAGCACAGCGGGCTGCCACTGCTGCCGCGACTGCATTGGCGTGCATTGGTAATGGGAAGTCGTGGAAGATGAGCCGGACTTTGCCAGTTTCGACGAATTCTTTTTCAAAGGGTGCTTCGAGATTCGTTGAATAGAAGGCACAACCTGGGCATTGATAATCGGCGTATTCTATCACTGTCACTGGGGCATCGGCTTTGCCCACAAAATAACGCCCGTCATCGGTTTTGCCAGTGGGAACATTTGCTGACCGCGTAGTGGGCATCGTACCAGCTGGCCCTGTGGTGCTTGGCGTGGCTGCTTTGGTACCACCTAGGCTGATATACACTGCCACTGCAATACCAATAAATACAATAACCCCAAATACAATGTAAAACGTGCGTAGTTTTGTGGGAGTAGCAGGCGCGGCAACTGAGCGTCCACGCGGTTTTTGTTGACTCATACGACAATCCTTACCATAAAATCACATTCCAATTGTATTATAGTACAGTGTTACAGATTCTAAATATCTAATTTTGAGGCAATGGATAATTCGCATGTAAGGAACGACGAGGAATTGCATAATGCTGACTATTGATAAAATCACAGCCAGACGGATGATGATTGCCGCCCAAGCTCTCGATACACTACACCCTGCCACGCACCCCACCGATATCGCCGCAATGATTGCCCAGATGGCCGTGTTGCAAATCGATACCATTAGCGTGGTCAACCGTAGCCCGTATTTGGTGTTGTGGAGCCGCGTCGGGAATTATCCGACTAGCTGGCTTGATCAACTCTTGGCCGAAGGAGCGATTTTTGAAGCCTGGGTGCACGAAGCAAGTTTTATGCCGGCGTCATGGTGGGGGCCGCAACGGCGTTTGTTGCAAGTCAATGACCGCAAAAACCTGATGCGTTGGGCTAATGGCATATTGAACGAACAGCACGAAATCGCTAATCACATCCGCCACGCACTTGCGACGCGTGGTGAAGTGCGCTCGAGCGACTTCCGGCGCGCCGGCGAAAAACGGGGCACGTGGTGGGATTGGTCGGTTGAGAAAAAAATTCTCGAAGCCTTGTTTGCCATCGGCGAAACAATGATTGCCCGCCGTGAAGGCTTTCAACGAGTTTACAGTCTGGTATCGACGTTACGCCCCCACTGGAGTGATGAAGACGCCCCGACAATCGACGTAGTGCGTGACCTGCAAATCTGCCAAACCGTGCGGGCGTTGGGCGTCGCCCACGAGCGCTGGATTGGTGATTACTTCCGTATGAATGGCTCATACAACACCGAGGTCAAATCTAAGCGACCATTCATTGCATCATTAGTTGAACGAGGGGAATTGATCCCGGTGCAGATTGATGGCATTGATGGACCAGCCTACATCCATCCTGAGTTGTTGGACTGGTGCGAATCGCCGCCTCTGTGTACGCACACGACACTCTTGTCACCGTTTGACCCATTGGTATGGGATCGTAAGCGGGCCTTGGAATTATTTGACTTTGCCTATGTGATTGAATGTTATACATCGGCTGCCAAACGGCGCTACGGGTATTTCACCTTGCCTATTTTGTATCATGACCAGCTGATTGGGCGGGTCGACTGCAAGGCACATCGTGCGCAACGGCGCTTTGAGGTGGTCAGTATTCATTTTGAGCCGTGGGTGGCACCTGACCCCGTGATGCATCGTGCGGTACTAGGGGCGATCCGTGATTGTGCGGTATGGCATGCGACACCAGAGGTGGTGGTGACCTGCGTTGCGGATGAGCATCATCGTGCCTCATTTCTTGATGTAGTTGCCCTTGGTGTCTGAATCAATTACAATAGCAACGTGTGAATGCCGTGGCATTCGCAGGGTTTTTTGGTGAACATGAGAGGCGCGAAATTATGCCGACGTACGTTTATGCCTGTGACACTTGTCAGGTGCAATTTGAGAAATATCAGTCATTTAGCGAGGATGCGTTACGCACCTGTCCAACCTGTCAAAGCGCAGTGCGTCGAGTCATGCAACCCGTCGGGATTGCATTTAAAGGTAGTGGTTGGCATATCAACGATTACCGTGCCACCCCCAAAGAAAGCAGCTCGGCCAATGAGGCTCCCGCTGTAGCACCCGCTGCCGCAACGAGTGACACTACTCCTACGCCAGCTACACCTGCAGCGTCAGCTACGCCGGCCCCTGCTGCCACCCCTGCTCCTGCTACGCCCCCGCCGGCGAGCAAGTCTACGGATGCCTAAGTATGGCCAATTTTTTGCGCCTGCTTCGTGCCGATGTGGCGGCGATTTTTCGCAATGACCCGGCTGCCACCAATCTCGCCGAAGTATTGTTGTATCCAGGGCTGCATGCGATTGTGATGCATCGTGTGGCACATGCCTTGTGGCGCTGGCGGGTGCCTTTTTTGCCCCGTGTACTATCGCAGTGGTCACGGTTTTTGACGGGTATCGAAATCCACCCAGGTGCCCGGATTGGAGCCGGCTTTTTTATTGACCATGGTATGGGCACAGTGATTGGCGAAACTGCCGAGATTGGTGACCGGGTGATGCTTTATCAAGGAGTCACGCTCGGTGGTACCGGCAAGCAGTTAGGCAAGCGCCACCCCACCCTCGAAGACGACGTGATTGTGGGCGTGGGCGCGAGTGTGCTAGGTGCGATTACGATTGGCTGTGGCGCTCGGATTGGTGGTGGCGCAGTGGTGGTCAAAGATGTCCCCCAGTACAGCACCGCTACTGGTATCCCCGCCCGCATCGTCGCAACCCGTGACCCGGTGACGGGCGAATCGCGCCGCGTCGAGCAACTACCCGACCCCGAAGGGGATATGTTGCGGCAACTGCGTGACAAAATTTTGGAACTCGAGGCTCGCATTGATGACCTCGAAATCCACACCGCAGATGCGCACCATCATCATTTAGATACAAATTCATTCCGTACGGCAATTTGGCAACAACTCGATGAATCTGCGGAGTCAGACCCCGAGACGATGCAACGAAGGGATCAATCATATGGCGATTCGGCTTTATAACACCATGTCGCGCAATACCGACGAATTGCGCCCTGTTACTCCTGGTCTGGTGCGTATGTATGTCTGTGGCGTCACCGTCTATGATCGTGCCCATATTGGTCACGCCATGTCGGCGATTGTGTTTGACGTGTTGCGCCGCTACCTCGAGTTCCGTAGCCTACAAGTGATGCACGTCGTCAACTTTACCGATGTCGACGACAAAATCATCGCCCGTGCCAATTTGCTGGGGCGTGACCCGGTTGAATTGGCGTCGAGCTATGTCACCGAGTTCCTCGATGATTTGGCGTCGTTGCATATTTTGCCCGCTACGATTTATCCGCGGGTAACCCAATCGATGCCGCAAATCATCAGCTTCATTGAGCAACTCATCGCCAAAGACTTTGCCTATGCCGCCGAGGGCGATGTCTACTTCCGCGTCGCCAAAGACGCCGATTATGGACGATTGTCGGGGCGCAGTTTGACTGACATGGTGTCGGGCACCCGCTTTGATGTCGATGTTCGCAAAGAGCACCCAGGTGACTTTGCCTTGTGGAAGGGCGCCAAACCAGGCGAGCCTGCCTGGCCAAGCCCGTGGGGACCAGGCCGCCCGGGCTGGCACATCGAATGCTCGGCGATGAGTTTGGATCATCTGGGCGAAGAAATCGACATTCATGGTGGTGGCAATGACCTGGTATTCCCTCATCACGAAAACGAAATCGCCCAGAGCGAAAGCCTGACGGGCAAAACATTTGCCCGCCACTGGGTCCACAACGGCATGCTCCAGATTCAAACCAAGCTCGATGACGGTACCTACAAACTCGAAAAAATGTCGAAGTCGTTGGGGAATGTGGTCACGATTCGTGAGTTTTTGACTGAACACCCAGCCGATGCCTTGCGTCTGGTAGTGTTGTCGAGTTATTACCGTAATCCGTTGGCTTACGGTATCGACATCGTGGCCGACCAAGAACGCAAGCTCGACCGCATCAACGGTGGACTCGAGCCTGCTACCGGTACACTTGCTGATGGTGATGCCGTCGATCGTTTGAGTAATGCCACTGCCGTTGCCCGCCCCGCTTTTGTGGCGGCCATGGACGACGACTTGAATACCTCGGTCGCATTGGCGACGATTTTTGAGCTGGTACGGGCCATCAACGTAGCCCGTGATGCCGGCGTGAGTGGTGAGGTCTTTGCCGAAGCCCAAGCCGAGTTGCGCACCTTGTGTGGTGTGCTCGGGTTGACGCTCGAATCTGGCCCCAGCAAGGTTGCCGAAGCAGCTCCGTTTATTGAGTTATTAATTGAATTACGTGCTGAATTACGCAAAGCCAAGCAATACCAGTTATCGGATTTGGTACGCAACCGCTTAAGTGATTTGGGTGTAACCCTCGAAGATAGTGCGCAAGGTACGCGCTGGAAGGCCTAAATCATGGCATGGTTAGAATGTAGCGTCGAAGTTGAGGCTGAGGCCGTCGAATCGGTCAGCGAACTGTTGGCGCAATACGGCTATAACGGTGGGGTTGCCGTCGATCAACCGGTCATCCATGGTGCCGATGGCCCCGATTATGTGTATGACACGGTGCGCCCGGTGACGGTGCGGACGTGGATTGCCGTCGATGAGCATAGCGAAGAAACCCGCGTGCGCCTCGAACAAGCCTTGTGGCACCTCAGTCTGTTGCGCCAAGTTGGTCCCCTCAAGGTGACCCAACTCGAAGAACAGGTCTGGGCCGAAGCCTGGAAGCGCCACTATACGGTACAACGGATTGGGCGCCGTACCGTGATTGTGCCCTCGTGGCACGAATACACGCCGTTACCCGACGATATCGTACTCAAACTCGACCCCGGCATGGCCTTTGGCACGGGCTTGCATCCCACCACCCGCATGTGTTGCCAATTCCTCGAAGACTACCAAGCCCCCGATACCCGTGTGATGGATTTGGGCTGTGGGTCGGGGATTTTGGCGATCGAGTCAGCCCACCTCGGTGCCCGTGAAATCATCGCGATTGACACCGACGGTATCGCCGTCGATGCCACCCGCATCAATGCCGAAGCCAACGGCGTGCTGGACCGCATGAAAATCATCGAAGGCAGCCTCGGCAAAGGCAATACCCTCGGGCATTGGCTGAGCTGGGATTTGCCAGACGTCCCCCCCGGTGTGGCCATCGATCCTGAGTCATTGCAGTGCGATTTGATTGCGGCCAATCTGATTGCCAAAGTGTTGGTCTTTTTGGCAGA
>CAISXI010000007.1 GCA_903889425.1 uncultured Roseiflexaceae bacterium
AAATCACCTCAGCAGGATCACCATAGGCAATCAGCAAACTGCTCCCCTGCTGCTGGAGCTCGGCATGCAGGGTGCGTAAACGGTCAGCCAAAAAAGCGAGGCGGTTGGGACCGACGCGCGGTGAATTGACTAACTGGTCATCGACCACAAACAATGCAATTACGCGGTGCTGACCACGCTGACCGGCGGTGGTGAGGGCGGGGTTGTCGGCGAGGCGTAAATCGCGTCGGAACCAATGGATAGTACAAGTTGACATAATTTACAGTGTGTTTCTAATGAAAAAATCAACGAATGTTGATGCGGGCATAATCAACGAGGGTAGGGAAGTCGGGCAGGCTGACATCGGGGGCAAATTCCCACGGCTCGTTGGGGGTACCGTCGGGGCGTACCCAGATGCCATGCAGGCCGGCGTGGATGGCGCCGAGCACGTCCCAGCTATGACGTGACACCAGCCAACAATTGTCGCGCCGGGTTTGGCAGTGCTGGGCGAGGAAGTGGTAGGCGTCGGGGTGGGGTTTGTAGCGACGTACCTCATGTACGCTAATGATTGCATCGAGATGCGGGGCGATCCCATTAGCATCGAGGAGCGTGGTTAGCATGCCAGTAGTGGCGTTGCTCAACGCCACACAGCGAAAGCCGGCGCTCCGGAGCGCCTGGAGCGCGGAGATGGCGTGGGGGTCGGCGGGGAGTTGGGTGTAAATTTGGCAAATTTGTTGTTGATCAGCGCTACTGACATACAAGCGAGCTGCGGCGAGGGCGGCCTGCAAGGCGTGGGCAGTGACGATGGCAAAATCGACATAGCGACCCATGGCACTGCGCCGCCAGCTGTATTCGAGTTGCTGTTGGCGCCACATGGCGGCCACCTGCGGGCTCTGGGCGCCACACCATGGCTCGAGGGCGGTGGCAATGGCGAGCGGATCAACCAGTGTGCCGTAGACGTCAAATGCAATTACCGTGGTCATCGTAATCCTCGTGTGTCGTTTGTGATGTGCATTGTGTTGTTTATACCACATTACGAAGGAGGGAGTAGGGGCGATTCCCACACGGCAAGCCGTGACCAATGGCCCACGATTCCCGCACGGCAAGCCGTGACCAATCGCCCACGATTCCCGCACGGCAAGCCGTGACCAATGGCCCACGATTCCCGCACGGCAAGCCGTGACCAATCGCCCACGATTCCCGCACGGCAAGCCGTGACCAATCGCACGGCCCACCGATCATCGCGGCCGCACCGCATGCAATGGTAAAATAACCAGGAACCACGGGTGAATCGAGGAATTATGCAGTTTGTGGTACGGGTCGCGCAGGCGAGCGACGAAGAATCATTGTGGGAAATGCTCTATTATGCGGCTCGTATGAGTGAGGATGGTGCGCAGAATTATCATGCCGCCAAAACTCACCCCGATTTGCAGGAATACGTGGCTGAGTGGGGACAAGCCACCGATATCGGCGTGGTGGCGCTGGTGGCAGCGCAGGTGGTGGGGGCGGCGTGGGCCCGCCCGGTGCAACACGAGAATATCGTCGATGTGCCACCAGCCCATCACGAAATCGCAATCGCCGTCCACCCCGATGTTCATGGCCAAGGGATTGGGGCGACGCTCATGGCTGGCTTGAATGCCGTGGCCGATGCCCGCCACATCGATTTGGCGCTGACGGTCCGCGAGGGTAATCCTGCCATTCGGCTCTATCAACGGGCGGGGTTTGTGGTGATAGAAGAAATTGTTAATCGCGTAGGTGGTAAATCATTGGTGATGCAAAGAAAGCGAATGTCATGACTGAACAACAGCGCCTGGTGACGTGGCAAAGCCCGTCGCTCTATATCGATCAGATGCGCCAAATGAGTGGTACCGAGTACATCAATGCCGTGCGTGCCGGCGATATGCCCGTCTCGCCGATGCTCAAATTGCTCGACATCCACGGTCGTGAATGGCACGAAGGGTATGCCTTGTTTACTGTAGTGCCCCAAGAGTTCCACTACAACCCGATGGGTATCGCTCACGGTGGGCTGGCGTGTGCCTTGCTCGATACCGCCATGGCCGTGTCTGTGATGACCATGTTGCCCCAAGGGGTGGGCTATGTCACCCTCGAAATCAAAATCAACTTCACCAAACCGATGGTGAGCGATAGTGGCGAAATGCGCGCCGAAGGGCGAGCCATCCATGTGGGCAGCAAAACCGCTACCGCCGATGGGCGTATCATGGACGCCAACGGCGTCATCTACGCCCATGGCACCACCACGTTGCTGTTGACTCGTCCCGAATCACCGCAACGCTAAGGGCTGACACAACACGCGCGCCAACGCACTCTGGGGCGCAATTGCCCGCTCGACACAGGTGGCTTGCCCGAGTGGCAAGCCCACTTCGTGTTGGAGCAGGCTGAGCTGAGCGCTCGTCAGCGCATCCCAACGCGTGTCGATGGCGACTACACCGGCTTGGATGAGCACGACGCGGTCGGTCTGGGCCGCACAAAAATCGAGATCGTGGCTGACCAGCACAACCGCCCTCCCATGGGCGGTAGCGTGGTCCATGGCGGTGATGAGTTGGGTGATGTTGGCTTCGTCGAGCCCGGCGGTCGGCTCGTCGAGGGCAATTAAGTCACTCTCGAGTGCCATGATGGCGGCCGTGGCCACGAGGCGGCGTTGCGCCACGGGCAAGTCGTAGGGGTGGGTCTCGGCCAAGTCGGTCAACCCACAAATGGCCAGTGCCGTGTCGACCCGGCGCGTGACTTCGGCGGCAGACAATTTCAGCATGCTCGGACCAAAGGCAACTTCGGTCCGGATGGTGGCCGCAAACAATTGGTTGCGCACATCTTGGAACACAATACTTGCTTGTTGTGCTAACGCCCCAGGTGCCGTGGTTTTGATGTCACGACCGTGTAACTTGACTCGCCCCTGTTGCGGGCGCAACAGCCCATTGAAGTGGCGGAGCAAGGTGCTTTTGCCGGCGCCGTTGCGGCCCAGCAAGGCGATACGTTCGCCCTTGGCAATCTGCAAATTTATGCCGTGCAATACTGCTACGCCATTGGGGTAAGTAAATGATACGTTTTCGATGTCCAAAATCGTGCTGGTGGCAGGGGCATTGGCCAATGGACGGGTGATTTCTGCCACCGGTGCTGCCGTATCAATCCCCGCGCTGAGTTCGGCGGGGGTGATGGCGGTGGGGTGATTGGCCAGCCAGACGCCGTGGTGTTGGGCATGATGACTGATGCGCACACAATAGGGGCGGCCATCGGCGCGGGTGGCATCGGCCAAAATCGCCCGCGGCGCGTCGTCTGCAATCAGGTGGCCATCACGGAGCACCAGTACGCGGTCGGCGTAGGCTCCCACCCAATCGAGATGATGCTCTGCCACCACAATAGTTTGTCCGGCTTGCGCCAAATTACGTAGGGTGACGCCGAGGGCTGCCACTGCCGGCGGGTCGAGTTGGGCGGTGGGTTCGTCGAGAATCAAAATAGGTGGGCTGAGGGCCAAGGCTGCGGCGATGACGAGGCGTTGTTGTTGGCCACCCGACAATTGGAAGGGCGAGCGCTCTGCCAAATGGGTGATTTCCATCAATTCCATGGCCCGTTGCACCCGCTGGGTGATTTCGGCAATGGGGAACGACAAGTTTTGCAGAGCAAAACCCACTTCTTCGGCCACACTAAAGCAGACTCCCGAGATTTGGGTACTAGCTTGGCTGGTCACCATGGTGGCATGGGGCAACATTTCGATGATGCTACTATTCAGCGGGTCACGCCCATCCACCTGCAGGCTACCACTGGTTTTACCCCGAAAAAACTGTGGCATGAAGCCGGCAAACAAGGCACACAACGTACTTTTGCCGGCCCCTGCTTTGCCGATAATAGCGGTGACACTGCCAGGTTGTAGGGCAAACGACACCTCTGCGATGGCTGGTTTGGTTTGG
>CAISXI010000008.1 GCA_903889425.1 uncultured Roseiflexaceae bacterium
CAACGCGCGAGGTGGGCACGCCAACGCCCACCCTCAATGCCACGTAATTCACGTAACGATATATCAGTAGCCAAAACATCCTCGGTATCAGATTTGGCGTGCATTACCTGTTGCGCCAGATAAATCCCACGGTGGCCGCTACTCGCATATGCCACCACGGTGGTAATCGCAACCCCCAGCAACGGCCCCCCGCCAAACAATTCCACCGCCATCACGATACAAGCCAGTGGCGTATTTGCGGCAGCAGCAAATACGGCAATAAATCCTAGCGCCGCCATAAAAGCGGCCGGCAATTGAAAAATCAGCGCCAGTGTGTTACCCAGCATCGCTCCAATCACAAACAACGGCGTCACTTCGCCCCCTTTGAAGCCAAATCCGAGGGTTAGCACCGTCAGCACTATTTTTAACAAAAACCCCCACCATACCACCCCATTGGGCACAAACGCCTGTTGGAGCAACGGTAAACTGAGGCCATTGTAGTCGTAATTGCCAATCGCCCAGGTCCCCACAATCACCACCAGCCCCCCCACCACTGCCCGCCACACCGGCTGTGGCAAGTAGTGGCTAGTGATATGACTCACCCAATGCGTCCCCTCCGAAAAAAGTACACTCGCCCCTGCAAAAACTAATCCTGCCAGTACCAACTGCCCAATCAACAGGGGCGTGACGGCCGGCACATTGAGCACGTGGTAATGGAGGTGATTAACCTGCCACAATTGCACCATCCAATCACCGACAAATGCCGCCACAAGGCAGGGAATCAACGCACGATAGCGGATACCACCAACAGTCAAGACCTCCATCCCAAATATCATGCCCGCCAGCGGTGTGCCAAACACGCTACCAAACCCGGCGCTAATTCCTGCCATCAACAGCATGCGGGTGTCACTAGGAGTCAGGCGCAACCAGCGCGCCACCGCACCAGCGATACTGCCCCCCATCTGCACGGCCGTCCCCTCGCGCCCCGCCGAGCCACCACCAAGATGGGTCAACAACGTCGCACCCAGCACCAACGGCATCATGCGCAACGGCACGCCATGTCCTTGGGGGGCATGGATCTGCTCAAGGATAAGATTGTTGCCGGCGGCAGCCTGTTGACCATAGCGTTGATAGACCCAAGCAATCAGCGCACCACTAACGGGGAGTAGGTAAAGTAGCCACGTATGACTCTGGAAAAGTAACGTGGTATGTCCAAGTAATGTCAAAAAAAGCGCACTCGCACTCCCGGTGAGGCATCCCACGAGGGCCGCAAGCGCAATCCGGCGGAATACGTGCATGGAGCGATTCCTCACTATAAAAACCTATTCGGAGATCCATCGCTCGTTGATTGTAGCGAAGTTTTGCTCGGCCAAAATATGCCACAACACAAAAAACCGAGGCTGGGCAATTGCCCAACCTCGGTCTTCGTGCATGCGAATGCGAAACTACTTGGTTTCGCGATAAGCAACGTGCTTGCGCACGGTGGGGTCATAGCGGCGCAATTCGAGCCGGCTGGGGTCGTTCTTGCGGTTCTTGACGGTGGTATAGGTGTGGGCACTCTCGGTGCTCCGCAACTTGATGATGATGCGGTTGCCTTTTTTGCTGGCCATGGTGTTCCTCACAAAATAGTTTATAACTTGCCACATTGTACCAAACTCACGCCTACTTGGCAAACAGTAGATAATACCAAATCTTTATTATCTCGCACAGCGCACGCAGAGGACGCAGAGGCATTCGTTGGCGACGTCACTTCCCATTTCCCACGGGCGTATAGCGGCGATTAAATTCGCCGGCATGATTCGCCCCTACTGCGTCCGTCCTCCACGCCCCATGCCCCATACCTACGGGCGAATAGCAGCGAATAAATTCGCCGGCATGATTCGCCCTTACTGCGTCCCATTTCCCACGGGCGAATAGCGGCGAATCAATTCGCCGGCATGATTCGCCCCTACTTAGACGTCACTTCCGACTTCCGACTTCACGCTTCCTCCTTCATTTGGTGTATACTGCCATTAGCACTTACTCGCATCATGCATGTACGGAGGTCACTGTGACCACCATTAACCTTGTACCATTTGCCGGCGTCGATATGCCGAGCGATGCTGTGATTAATACCTGTGTCCATTGTGGACTCTGTCTGTCGGCTTGCCCCACCTACCGCGAAACCGGGCTCGAGCAATTTTCGCCCCGCGGTCGCATCTATCTGATGAAGGCCGTCGCTGATGGGCGCATCGGCATGGAAAGTGACACCTTCCAAGAGCAAATGAGCGCCTGTCTCAATTGCCGCGCCTGCGAAGCTGTCTGCCCGAGTGGCGTCCAATATGGCCAAATCCTCGAAGCCTCACGCACCCAAATCCACAATGCCAAAGAAAACGGTACATTGCCCCCCTACCCCGTCAGCGTGCGCGCCATTCGCTCGGTGGTGTTTGGGCAATTGTTTACCCGGATGAGTCTGTTCCGTGGCTTTTCACGGTTGCTGTGGCTCTACCAAAAAAGCGGTGTGCAATGGCTGGCCCGCAAGCTGGGCATCATCAAAGCCCTCGGACTTGCCGAAGCCGAAGCGATTTTGCCTGCCATCAATAACTCATTTACCACACCCCACGGCCAAACCTTCCCCGCCATCGGTACCCAAAAAGGCCACGTGGCCCTGCTTAGTGGCTGTATTATGTCGACTGCATTTAGCAACGTCCACGACGCCACCATTCGCGTATTGCAACGCAACGGTATCCGCGTTACCATCCCTGCCAAACAAGGCTGCTGTGGCGCCTTGCACGCCCATGGTGGCGAACTCGACGGCGCCCGGGCCTTGGCCAAAGCCAATATCACCGCATTTGGGACAGGCTACGACGCCGTCGTCGTCAATGCCGCCGGCTGTGGTTCGACCATCAAAGAATATGGCCATTTGCTTCACGACGATGCCGAATGGAGCGCCAAAGCGACGGCTTTTAGTGCCAAGGTACGCGATATCAGCGAATACATCGCTGGCCTCGAGCTCAATACCGCTGACCTCAAACCGGTCAACCTGACCGTCACCTACCAAGAACCTTGCCACTTGGTCCATGCCCAGCGCATCACCGCCCAACCTCGCAAATTGCTCAAACAAATCCCCGGCTTGAAATTGGTCGAAATGGCCGAATCATCCCTCTGTTGTGGCTCAGCCGGCATCTACAATGTCACCCAGCCCGCCATGGCCGCCCAACTGGGCAACCGCAAAATCGATAACGCCGAGCGCACCAAAGCCGACGTGGTGGTCACCGCCAATCCCGGCTGTCATTTGCAACTCGCCGGTGGTCTCAATCAACGTGGCTCGCAAATGAAGGTGTTGCATATCGCCGAAGTACTTGACATGGCCTATGGTGGGGCGGTGTGATGACCGATGCGCCCCGCCGGGTATTGATGATAGCCCCTACCAGTTTTTTTTCGGATTACGGCTGCCATATCCGCATTGCCCAAGAAGCCCACGAACTGCAACGCCGTGGCCATGTAGTGCGGATTGCCACCTACCACAACGGTGATAGCGTGGCCGGGCTCGACATCGTGCGCTCATGGGATGTGCCGTGGGTCAAACGGGCCTTGGTGGGATCTTCGCGCCACAAACTCTACCTCGATGTGGCCTTGTCATGGCGGAGCCTGCAAACCGCCCTAGCCTTCAAACCCGATATCATCCATGCCCACCTCCACGAAGGTGGCTTGATTGGCGCCGTACTCAAACGCCTCATCGGTAAACCGTTAGTGTTTGACTATCAAGGCAGTATGACGGCCGAAATGATCGACCATCGCTTTCTTGCCAGCCGCGAATCAGCCCTCTACCGCACCTTGTATACCCTCGAAACCTGGATTAATCGCCAAGCCGATATGGTGCTGACGTCGAGCGAAAACGCCCGCCAGATGCTCATCAACGATTTTGCCCAGCCACCAACCCACGTCACCACTATTGCTGACGGTATCGATACCGATTATTTTGCGCCACAACTGGCCAATCTCGAGTTACGCGCCAGCCTCGGCATCCCCGCCGATCGCAAAATCGTCGTCTACCTCGGCTTACTAGCGCCGTATCAAGGCACCAATCTGTTGATTGAATCGATTCCAGCGGTACTCCAAGCGGTCCCCGATGCCCATTTTTTGATTATGGGCTATCCCGACCCTGCCAGCTACCTGGCCTACGCCACCAGCCTGGGCGTCGCAGACCATGTCACGCTACCGGGGCGGATTCGCTACCGCGATTCACAGCACTACCTCGGGTTGGGACAGGTAGCCGTCGCTCCCAAAATGAGCCTAAGCGAAGGCAGCGGCAAAATCCCCCAATACATGGCGCTGGGCTTGCCCGTCATCACGTTTGATGCGGCGGTGAGTCGCCAATACCTCGGCGACAACGGCATCTATGCCCGCTACGGCGATGGTGCCGACCTCGCTGCCAAAATCATCCACACCCTGCAACAACCAACCTGGGCAGCCGCCCTCGGGCAAGCCAATCGCCAAATGGCCATCGCCCACCATAGCATCAGCCATATCGCCCCCCAACTCGAAGCCGTCTATCGCCAATTGTTGTAACCACGGCGTGTCCATAATTCACGCTATAATACCAGAGTAATTTTATTATCTTACGGAGGTTTTTCATGACCACACTGCACGACGAATTGTCCTGGCGGGCGCAGGTAGATGCTGCCATGCGTGCCGACGATGGCTGGTTGACCTTGGCCGGCTTGTTTTGGTTAAATCCAGGGGTCAATACCTTTGGCTCAGGTGAAGACCAAGACATCGTCTTCCCTGCCAATTCATGCCCAGCCCACTTAGGTGTGTTCATCCGTGACGAAAACGACAACGTCAGCATCGAGTTGACCGCGGGCGAAACAATCACCATCAACGGCAACACCAGCTCTAGCAGTAGCACCTTGCAAGGCGATGGCGACGGTAAGCACAAGCCGGACGTGATTGGCTATCGCGACCTCAGCTTCTTTGTCATCCCACGTGGTCACCGCGTCGGGATACGCTTGCGCGACCACAACAGCGCAGTACGGGCGGCCTTCACCGGACGGATTTGGTTCGACTACGACCCAGCCTACCGCGTCGAAGCCGACTTTGTGGCATATGAGCCTGGCAAAACCATCCCCATCCTGACCGTACTCGGCGATGTCGATGACACCCCCAGCCCCGGCTATGTGCGCTTCGATATCGCTGGCCAAAGCCATACCCTCGACGCCGTCGCAGCAGGCAAAGGGCTCTTTTTCAACTTCCGTGATACCACCTGTGGCAAAGAAACCTACGGTGCCGGGCGGTTTTTGATGGCTGGTGAACCCCAAAACGGCAAAGTGATTGTCGACTTCAATCGCGCCGTCAGCCCACCCTGTGCCTTCACCATTTATGCCACCTGCCCCATCGCCCCATCCCAGAATCACCTGCCGGTTGCCATCAACGCCGGCGAAAAGTACCACGGCGATCACTAAAGACGTAGGAAGCATGAAGCATGAAGTAGGAAGTGACGTCGGAAGTAGAAAGCCAAAATGAGCCTAGACCTTTATCAACATCTCTACCAACCAGCTACCGCACCCGATTTACCGACCATCCTCGCATTGCACGGCACCGGTGGCAACGAACGGGACTTGCTCGGATTAGTACAGGCCATTGCCCCCGGCTGTGGTGTGCTCAGCCTACGTGGCAATGTCAGCGAACGGGGTATGCCACGCTTTTTTCGGCGCTTCGCCGAAGGAGTGTTTGATCTCGAAGACGTCCAAGTGCGTGCTGGCCAAATCGCCACATTTGTGACTGCTGCCGCGACTCACTATGGTTTTGCTGCCAACAACATCTACGCGCTGGGGTACTCCAATGGCGCCAATATCGCCATCGCTACCCTATTGCTCCACCCCCAAACCATGCGTGGCGGGATTTTGTTGCGGGCAATGGCGACCTACGTCCCACCCACCCTCCCCAACTTGGCGGGCAAGGGACTCTTTTTGAGTAACGGTGAACACGACCCATTGATGACACCCGCGCAAAGCAAAGCGCTCTACAGCCTCTTACAAGATGCTGGCGCCTCGATTACCATGGCCTGGCAACCTGCCCAACATGGATTGATCCAAAGCGATATCGAAATGGCCGCCGGCTGGTTCAACGCCCTCATCGCCTAAAATTTCCATACGAAACACCCCACACGGTACGTAATCCGTGTGGGGTGTTTGTTATCCACCAACGCATATTTATTCGTTGACCCACACCATGTCGGGTTGCAACCAGGCTGGGGCATAGCGGGCATTGGCCAGTGACAACGGCAATACTTCTTCGGGCAATACAATCCCCAAGGCCGTGCGCATATAATCACGGCGCGCCTTGATAACCTGCCACAACTCGGGTGAGTGACTAGCAAGTTGTGCTCGCAAATTGGCGTCAGCAATCACCACCGTGTCTTCGCAGTTGAGTGCAGTGCCCACAGGAGTGGTATCAGGGATAATATCGCATTGCAACAACATACCTGACCGAATCGGATCATCCGAATCTGGCCGAATCGGCGTATGGCTCCACTCGTCGATGCTCCCCAAATGGCCCGGGTTGAGTGACGGTTTAAACGGGGCATGCGCCAAACGTTGCATCACCCGCTTGTGGATTTCACCACCGCTCATGCCAATCTTCAATGATTCGTACCACAACACCTGGGTTTGCATGTAGGTATCGACATAGTCACTGAGATAGCTCGGCGCCACCTGATTAGCGAGCACACCCGCCCGACAACACAAGCCACCACGAAAGCCCACCGCCGACGTCACGGCATCGTTGGACTGGAGTAACCGCGCACTCGGTGAACGCAACCCCAGCACATGCTCTTGGTTGCCCGACATCATCACGTGGCACGACAACGGGTCACCTTCGTACTGCATCAGCGCCGCTGCCTGGTATTCGCTCATGCCCGCCCGCGTGCCCCGCACCACCCGATCGACG
>CAISXI010000009.1 GCA_903889425.1 uncultured Roseiflexaceae bacterium
GAATATTTGCCGGTACCAAAGGCCTAAGCGATGCAGATTACGACCCTCAATCTGCGCAACTTTCGGAATTATGCCCGCCTCGATTTACCCTTACGGGCAGGGGCAACGTTGTTTTATGGACCCAATGCCGCTGGCAAGACGTCGATCCTCGAAGCGGTCGCCCTGCTGGCATTGTCACGCTCACCACGCACCCACAGCGACCGTGAGTTGGTGTTTTGGCAGGCTGAGCACACGCCCGAGACCCCCGCCACTGCCCGTGTTACCGGCCTGATTGACCGCCAACACGGACCGACTCGCCTCGATGTCATCATCCAACAACGCGGTGAAGCCAATACCCCTGGGAGTACGGGTGGCGCTGCCACCAAAGTCCTACGTGTTGACCAAAAACCGGTCCGTGCCAGCGATTTACTGGGGTTTCTACGAGTGGTGTTTTTTGCGCCGACAGACCTCGAACTGCTCACCGGCGCCCCCAGCGAACGGCGGCGCTGGCTCGACGCCATGCTGTCCCAACTCGACCACCACTATCTGGGCATGCTCAATCAATACACCAAAGTCATCACCCAACGTAACGCATTGCTCCGGCAGTGGCGCGAGCGCGGCCGCACCCCACGCAATGCCAGCACAGAGCTTGCGTTTTGGGATGAACAACTCGCCCACAGCGGCGCCTATATTACCATCGCGCGCGCCCACGCCATCACCGAATTAGGTATCCTTGCCCAACCAATTTACACAAAAATATCTGACAAAACAACAGAGTTTTTTATTGAATATATGCCAAATATTGCAATTTCATCATTAATTGAAAAAGACGTCAGTGACCAATTCATAGATGCCTATCGTACGAATCATAGTGAGGACATGGCGCGTGGCCAGACAAGCGTCGGACCCCACCGCGACGACATTCAAGTGCGTGACAGCGCCATGGACTTGGGTACGTTTGGGTCACGTGGTCAACAACGCAGTGGCGTGATGGCACTCAAACTCGCCGAAGTCGAATTGATGACGCAACGCACCGGCGAACGCCCGGTCTTGTTACTCGATGACGTCTTGTCTGAGCTTGATTTGCAACGGCGCCGCCATCTGCTCGAAGTCATGAGTCTACCCGAGCAACAAACATTACTCACCGCTACTGGTATCGAAGACTTTGATGCCCAGTTTTTGCGCACTGCCCAACTCATGCGCGTCGATAATGCCCATGTGTTTGATTTGTCGTCGTAAGCAACGTCAAGCCATACCGCACCTACATGTCATCGGCACGCAACCAGCCTCGGCGCCGGAAAAACCAAAACAATAACCCACTGAGCAATACCATTCCCCCGATTGCCACTGGATACCCCCAACGCCAGCCGAGTTCGGGCATTACCGCAAAATTCATGCCATAAATTCCGGCAATCAATGAATTCGCCATCAAAATAATCGAGGCAATCGTCAATACCTTCATGACTTGATTGAGCCGATTGGATTGCACCGAAAGATGGACATCGAGGACTGCCGCCAATAAATCGCGGTGCAGATCGATACCATCAATAATCCGCAACACATGGTCATAGACGTCTTGGATTTGCATGTTGGTGGCACTATCGAGTGCCAACAAATCGCCACGCAACAAGGCATTCAAGGCTTCACGTGTCGGTGCTACATGTCGACGAAATTCAATAAGTGTTCGTTTGAGTTGCAACACGTTACGCAATTGGGCGGGCGAAGCACCTGCCAAGATTCGTGATTCGAGTTCTTCGACACCATCACCGATTTCATCGATCAATGGGAAGTAGCTATCCACCACAGTATCGAGCACTCCATGCAACAAGGTACCTTGGTGCAATACCGTGGCTTGACGAGCCGACTGCCAACGCCGCCACGCCACATCAATCAAATCCAGCGCACCATGATGAAAACTAAAAATGGCATTGGCACTCACACAGACATAGAGCGGCGTCGTAATCATGCGCAACGTCACGCCAGATTCAATCGCAAAGGCATAAAAGACAAAAAAGAGATACCCATCATAATGTTCGACTTTGGTGCGTTGCCCACCATGCATGATGTCTTCGATAACCAGCGAATGTAATCCCAGTGTGGTTAATACGTCACGTTGGGGGTCGGCAATATCGAGCCAGTGCGGAGCACCATCGACCATCGGTTGCCATTGTTGTAAATCGGTAATCGGGATTTGGGCAGTTTGCGTCAAAATTCGCATAGTACGGACATCCTTTCAGTCACACTACCCACATGGTACAATCGAATTAAACCGTACACAAACGAGGCAGATATGAGTCATTACGAATACGCTACTCCCGAAAATTTCTTGGGGCTCGAAGGCGATCTCGCCAGCTACGCCACTGCCAAAGTGGTGGTGTTGCCCATCCCTTACGAGGCCACTGTGAGTTTTGGACAGGGTGCCCGCGGCGGCCCCCGTGCCATCATCAACGCCTCACGCCAAGTAGAATTATACGACCGTGAATTCGATTGCGAAGCAGCCTATAGCTATGGCGTGCACACCTTGCCCGCCCTGGCCCCCCATACCGCCGGCCCAGAAGCAATGGTCGATGCCATTACTGCCTGCGCCCATGAGCACCTCAGTGCCGGCAAATTACTGGTTGGGTTGGGCGGCGAGCATAGTATTTCGAGTGGCTTTGCCCGGGCCATTCACGCCATCCATGGCGATTTTGTGCTGGTACAAATCGATGCCCATAGTGATTTGCGTGATAGCTACGAAGGTAGCCCCTATAGCCACGCCAGCGTGGCACGCCGGATCGCCGATTTGGGCGCACCGATTTTGCAATTCGGCATCCGCTCGATTTGCCTCGAAGAAATGGACTACATCCGCAGTACCCCCGCCACCACCCGTGTGTGGTTCAACGATGAGGTCCACGCCGGCGGCCATTTGCCCGAGTTGATTAGTCGCATCAGTGGCAAAAAAGTCTTTTTGACCATCGACGTCGATGGCCTCGACCCCAGCATTATCCCCGCCACCGGCACACCCGAGCCTCACGGGCTCAGCTGGGTACAAACCCTCGAGATTGTGCGCACGGTCTGTGCGCATGCCGAGGTGGTGGCGTTTGACTGCGTCGAGCTTGCCCCCATCCCCGGCATGCACTCGAGCGATTTCATCACCGCCAAACTCATCTACAAAGTGATGAATTATGTGATGATGAAGTCATAACGACTCTGCCACGCTATCGCTGAGATTGGTCACAATCGTCTGCAAGCGGGCTGCATCCACAAACGGATTGAGCACCACACTGCGTAACCAGCGCTGCCCATGCCACGTCGGTACCGAA
>CAISXI010000010.1 GCA_903889425.1 uncultured Roseiflexaceae bacterium
CATGAGCCATATCAGTCATCGTACCTTTGCAGATGCCCAAATCCAAGGAATTCGTTGTGGGGTATTGACTATTAGTGATACCCGCACTGTTGACAACGATACCGGTGGCCAACTCGCCCAGCGCCTTTTGACCGACGGTGGCCACCACGTGACTCAGTATGCGATTGTGCGTGACGAGCCGTTACAGGTGGTTGCCCATATCGAAGCCTGGGTGGCGGCGGGGTGTCAGATGATCCTGACGACGGGTGGTACGGGCATCGCCAAACGCGATACCACGATTGATGCGATTGAGCCATTGTTGGTGCGCAAGTTGCCAGGGTTTGGTGAGATTTTTCGCATGTTGTCGTACGCCCAGGTGGGGGCGGCAGCGATGTTGTCGCGGGCCACGGCGGGGACGATTGGGCAGACGTTGGTTTTTTGTGTGCCTGGCTCGCCAGCGGCCGTCGATTTGGCGATGACGCAACTGATTGTGCCCGAATTGCGTCACCTCGTATGGGAAACGGTGCGTCAAGCGCCCCCTAGTCAATAAAACAGGAGATTGTAGATGAAAAAAATTGCCTTGCAGATGGTGCGTTTTTATCAGCGCCGGATTTCGCCACATACGCCACCCAGCTGTATTTATACGCCGTCGTGCTCCGAATACACCTATCAGGCCATCGATAAATACGGGTTTTTGCGGGGGGTGGCGCTGGGGGTAGAGCGCTTGTTGCGCTGTCATCCCTTTTCAACCGGTGGGCACGATCCACTCCGCTAACGCTCATAATTGACGCATGGGGGAGTGTGGTATACTGCAGATACGCAACGGTAATTATTGTTGTGATTTGGAATTTTTTGGTGCACACACGTGGTGCCGAAGACGCTTGAGGATGGTGTGGCCGATACGGGATGCAACTGCATACCGTCCACCACCTACAAATACAAATATCCCCTCGATTGCAATGATGCAACAAACAGCGGCGCAAAATGTTTTGCGGCATGATGCTGATTGATGCGTGGCACGCTGGTGGTATTTGTCACATCCCTTGGTTTTTTGGTGGCGTGTGTACGCTCATTTTGAGGAGCTCACACCGTAACTATGGCAGAGCAAATTCGCAAAGACGTGGCGGTTTTCATTGATTTTGAAAATGTCTATGTCAGTGTCCGCGACAAGCTGGATGCAAACCCCAATTTCGAAATAATCATGGATCGCTGTAACGAACTGGGTCGGGTGATTTTGGCCCGGGCCTACGCCGACT
Organism: uncultured Roseiflexaceae bacterium; assembly: GCA_903889425.1. Taxonomy (GTDB): domain Bacteria; phylum Chloroflexota; class Chloroflexia; order Chloroflexales; family Roseiflexaceae; genus UBA965. The sequence continues at coordinate 1,236 of CAISXI010000010.1, forward strand.
GGTATCGTTATCCCCGCATCACTAGTGCCTTGTATGCCAACAACATCGAGCCGATGTATGTGCCCACCTACTATTACGACAAAGACGCTGGTCGTACTGGTCGCCCCATCAAAAACAGCGTTGACATGAACTTGTGTATCGACGCGATGCGCACGCTGTTTACCGTGCCCAACATTAGTACATTCGTATTGGTGACGGGAGATCGTGACTTCATTCCGTTGGTGAATTCGATTCGCCAACAAGGCAAAGATGTGATTATTATCGGTGTGGGTGGGGCTGCGTCATCGCATTTGGCCCAAAGCGCCGACGAATTTATTTTCTATGAACAATTAATCGGCAAATCATTGCCCACAGTCGTTGCCACGCCAAGCGGGCGACGGGTAAGTGATATCGACGATTTCGAACGTCCCATCGAGCGCCCCCCAGAGCGTATCACACCGCGTGACCGTGCCACTGCCCGGGCTACGGCAAATGCCACTGCCAGAGCAGCGAAACCCGCAGAGCAGCCCGTTGCGTTTAATGAAGATGCGGCGTTTGAGTTGTTGGTCAAAGCCGTGCTCGAAGCGCGCAACCGCAACATGATGACGGCATTTGGGTCGCTCAAAGTATTGATGAAAGAAATGTCGGGCGGAGAATTCCGCGAGCAACAAATCAAAGACGGCAATGGCCGCCCACTCGAACGCTTCAAAGATTTCATTCACGAAGCGGCCCGACGGGGCAAGATTTTGATTTCGAGCGATGGGGTGGTTAACGAAGTCTTTTTGCCCGGTGAAGACCCCCGCAAACTCTCGCAATTCACGTTGGCAAGTGATGCCAGTGGTGAACGCAGCAGTGAAGAACCCCTTGCCCCTCCCATCGACGTAGCCGCCGATGAGCGTGGTGATGTCAATGACAAGTCGCGCCGGCGACGCCGGCGTGGTGAACGCCCCGAACGGCCTGAGCGCAACAATCGCAATGGGCGCAACGAGCGGAATATATCAGCAAGTGATGCTGACCAAATCGTCCTACCGCCTGCAGTCGCTCCCGTGAGTACGATTACTGTGGTGCCCAATGATTTTGTGGCGCCCACACCCAAAGCCGAGGTGGTAGCGCCTTCCCAAAACGATGTGGCGCCTGTGCCAGTGCCAGTGGTCGCCAACGGTGTGACACCGGTTGACGATGCAGATGATGTGGCGCCAGCGCAACCATTTAGTCCAGAAGAGCGCCAATTTGTGCAGGCGATTGTGGGGGCCAGTGAGCGTCCGTTGTCGTTCCAACAAATTCACGATTTGTTGCGCAATACGCGTAATCGAGGTGCTGACGGTGTTTCGCGTACCAACGAAGAATTACGTTCGTTGATTAAGTTGTCGATAAATTCAGGGGAATTACATCGGATTGGGCGTGGTAATCGAGTGAGTTATCGCTTGGCGGTAGTGGCACCGGTCAGCGATCCGGAAAATGTAGTGGCACCTGTTAGTGAGCCAGCGAATGCGGTGGCGCCTGTCACGATGATTCCTACTCCGGCAGATATGGTTGACGACGGCTTGACGCTGGCAACCGCCCCCAGTAAAGCGCCCCGGCGTACCAAACGCCAGGATGCACCAGTGGCGACGCTACCTACCCCTGCGCCTGTTTCGACTCGCGCACCGGTTGCTGCTAAAAAAACCAATGTGCCGACGCCGGTACCTGTTTCGGCACCGGCACCTGTTGAATCAAAGAAACCGAATCAACGGCGTACGACCAAAGCAACGCCAGCCCCAGTGGCCAAAACACCCGAGTTTACGCCACCAGTAGCCCCGGCATCAACCCCAGAACCGACCCGTGCGACGCCGCGTCGCCGCAAAAAAACCACGGAGTAGTTATGACGATTGTCAAAATCTGTGGCTTGAGCTCACCCGAACATCTGCTTGTGGCAGCGGCAGCTGGAGCCGATTATGTCGGTTTGGTATTTGCACCGAGTCGGCGTCAAGTCTCACTTAGTACCGCCCAACGCCTGGTGGCTACCCTGCGTGATGCTGGGTATGCCACGCAGGTGGTGGGATTGTTTGTCAACGAATCAGCGGCCACAATTGCCGCCACGGTGGCAACGTGTGGACTCGATGTGGTGCAACTCCACGGTACCGAAGCCTACGACATCGTCGCCGAATTACCGGTGATGCCGATTTGGCGCGCGCTTCGCCTCAATGGCAGCGCCGACGAAGCGGCGTGGCTGACTAGTAGCGATGCCCGGATTACCACATTGGTTGATGCACCGATGACGGCTACCCAGTTTGGTGGCACTGGCGAATCTGCGGATTGGGCTGCTGCTACGGCATTGGCTGGTCAACGGCGCATCGTGCTTGCGGGGGGATTAACTCCTGGCAATGTGCGGGCGGCCATCCATCAGGTGTCACCATGGGGTGTGGATGTGAGTAGTGGTGTCGAACGGGCTGGCTACAAAGATAACGGTTTGATTGCTGCATTTATTGATTTGGCTAAATCGACAAGTGAGGTAGTGTAATGCAACGTCGTTGGTGGAGTTGGATTGGCGCAGTGATGACCATGGCGTTGTCGTTGCGCTTTGTGCTGACACGCCTGCGTCCGGTGGTATTGCGTCCAACCGCTGATGCCACCGGCGAATTACTTGGCGATGATACCGCACTCGGGGTGCGGCGTTTGATTGTCAGTGATTTGCACCTCGGTGGCGGCGATCGGCTCGATGATTTCAATGCGGACAGTCAATTTGTCGATTTTGTGCAGCTCTATGCGATGACGGAGCCCACCGAATTAATTTTGGCGGGTGATACGTTTGAGTTTTTGCAGGTCACGCTGAGTGATGTACCTGACTTTGAATGGACAGGGCAGGCTGCGCGCCGTCGCCTCGACGCCATCATGGCGGCCCATCCACTCGTTATCCAAGCCCTAGCGACATTTGTGCGCAAACCGGGGAATTATTTGACTGTGATGATTGGCAATCATGATTTTGAATTGCATTATCACGCTGCCAAAAATCTCTTGCGCCAAAAATTAGGACTCGATCTCGCCGATGAACGGCTGCGTTTTTGTACGCGCTACTTCGGCGATGGCATGTTTATTGAACATGGCAATCAATTCGAGCCATGGAATAGTTTTGTGCGCTTTGAGGGGATTAGTCAGCCGTTTGAACTGGTGCGTGGTACCTTTGCCGTCAAAAGCGTGATTAATCCGCTCGAACGTTCGCCGTTGCCATTGGCGCCATTCATTGACAACGTCAAACCGAGTTCGGCGTTTTTGTGGCATTTGTTGAGTGTGGCTCATTTGCGTGATTGGCAGGTGGTGCGGTTTGTGACGCGTGGAGTGGTGTTGGCCGTGCGCAGTATGTTGGTGCCCCTCGCCTACCGGCGCAGTGAAACCCTCAACGAATCTGCCACGACGGTCCGGCATCTCGAGAATCAACGGCGGCTACGCCGCGCACTCGATACGGTGCGGCGGGTTATCGAAGGACGTATGACACGCCAGCGTGAAACGGTACCGCCCTACTTGATGGCCCATATCGAACGTGAATCACGTCGGCAATTATTGCGTGAAGTGCGCGAATTCAACGGAGCGGTATTGCGCGAAATGATCAAAATTGCCCATAATACGACCTACCAAGATACGGTATTATTTATTTGTGGGCATACACATATGGCGCAACAAGTCATCATGAATGAACGTCAGACGTACGTTAATGTGGGGACTTGGACGGATGTGGTGACTGATTTAACGACTGGTCGCCGTCAAAACCAACGCTGTCCTTTTTTGAGTGTGCGCTATGATCAAAAAGGCAACGTAATCCATGAATTTTTGGTGTGGCGGAGCCCCAATACACCCCCCACCCCATGGTCCCCTGAGTCAATCGGTCGCCCCCGCCTGTTGCGCCGCACGCCAAATCCTGTGCGGTTTGCTACAGATGGCGTTACAATAACATCATGGAATAATGAAGGAGAGACAGAATGAAACGTATTTTTCGTTTGCTTGGTTTGTTGATCATTGCTGGTGTGGCGTTGGTGGTGTATCGCGCCGTACGCCAAGAAAGCGCTACTGATGCAGCCGCCCCTGCCAACAACCCCAAACGCTCAGTGAGCCCCGATTTGTTGGCGATTTTGGCTGACCCAGGTGACAAAGGCTCCATCGAACTAATCAGCGATGCCGATGGTCGCGAATGGTTGGTCAATCGTCGCAACGGCTATCGCTACCCCGTCGAAGACGGCATTCCGATTATGTTGCTCGAAGAAGGCGAAAAAAACCGCGATGAGAGCATCATCGCTGGGTAATAATCTCCCACACAAAACCGCGCCTTGGCAGTGAGCCAAGGCGCGGTTTTTGTTGGGTAGCGGTTACACTACCAGCCCGAGATTTTTTAAATAGTGCCAACTCTGGGGAATATCATGATGATTGTTGAGTTCGAGGATGAGGCGCGGGCGATGTGCAACCCCTTGTAGGGCTGCAAATATACTGGTGAAGTTGATGTCACCTTGTCCCAAACCGAGATGGGCATCGTAACTGCCGTCGTTGTCTTGGAGATGGACGTGCTCGAGTATGTCGCCGTTTTGGCGAATCCACTCGGGAATACTGGCTCCACCACGAGTCATCGTGATACGCACATGCCCCACGTCGATGCTGTGGCGTACCCACGGTGACTCAAACGACGTAATCAGACTGCGCAGTTGTGCGGGCTGTTGGTCTTGGATGGTCTCGATGACGAGCAGACAGCCAATCTCGGCCGCTTTGGCAACTACGGGTGCCATAATGTGGTTGGCGATTTGGATGGTGCTGGCCAATGTTTTGGGTTGAATCGCACTAAATGGTGAGCCAAACACCATAAACGGACTATGCACCACCATGTGACTCGCACCAACGATGTGGGCAAATTCGAGCCCTTGCAACAAACGCTGTTGCACCACGGCTTGGATGGCGCGGTCTTTGCAGCCGATGTCGATGCCATAAAACGGTCCGTGAATGCCGAGGCGCCCAGTGTGATTTTGTAGCATAGCGCGGATTTCGTGGGCCCGAGCTTGCCAATCGCCGTCGATTAGATCGGGGTCGGTCATATCTTGGATTTCGAGGTCGCGTTGATTGGCCAAAATCCAATCGAGGTGTTGCGGTAAATGATGTGAGGTCAGGGCTGCGCCAACAATCGGGAGTGTGCTCATAAATGCTCCTCGTACTACAAATCATGCATAGTATGCGACATAAATGTTAAGCAGACATCACACCTTGGTTATCGTTTTGGCGTAAGTGATGACCGCGTCAAGGCAATCAGTCCCAATACACTGGTAATTACCGCTACTGCACTTATCAGGGGCAACCCGCCGTTGAGGTACAAAAACTCACTACTGAGCGACGAAAAAATCCGCCCGATGCCTACTGCTGCCGACATGAGGGCCATCATGGTGCCACGGGCAGCCGGTAAGGCTTCTGATATAAGTGGGAAGGTGGCGACGATAGCGTATTCGATTAGGAAATAAAACAAAAACATCATCACCGTGACTGCCCACCAATTGCTCCCCACAAAGGGAAGTAACGCCAAACAGACACCGGTCAACAAAAACCCCCAAATTACCGAACGGCGTTTGCCGATACGGTCAGCAAACGCCACGACTGCACTCGATCCCGCTAATTCGGCGATACCGATGATCACAAACAAGCCGCCGATGAGGGCTTCATTGGCGCCAAGGTCACCTTTGAGCCAGCTGCTTTGGGTGATAAAAAACAAATCATTGCCGCCAAAGGTGAGGAATGGGAAGAGCAAGAGAATGGCCAACCCAGGTTGGCGCAGTAATGTCATGATATTGATGGTGGCTGGCGTGCCATGTTCGATTGGTTGGCGGTGGTGGTGTTCGGGGAGTTGCCATAACATCACGAAACTGAGCACCCCAATGCCTGCCAAAATCGCATAGGCTACTAGGCTTTGTTGTTGTTGATTGATGAGGTACATCAATGGTGCCACGCCAATAATCGCCGAAACAGCCCACGCCATCTCAAATATTCCTAGCACACGAGCCCGTTGCTCGTAGGGGCTACGAGCGCTGAGATAGGCCTGCCCGGAAGGTAAATAGAGCGCGGTGGCTAAACCAATCAACAAATACCCCACAAAAAACGCGTTAAAGCCACTCGCTAGACTACATGATAATGCGCCGCCAATAAATAGTACGAGGGCGATGAGCATGGCTCTGCGCTCGCCGAAGCGGTCAGCGATGGTGCCACCGATGGGCGACGCCAGCGAGGCTGCTGTTTGGATGGCGATGAGGGTGGCTCCTTGTTGGAGTGAGATATCGAAGCGGTTGCTGAGGAACGGCAACAATGGATAGACAATCCGGAAGGCCGTGGTCGATGCCAGCCGACCAGCGGTTACTACAATCAAATCAATCGGGCGTAAACTTGGTAATTGGGTCACAACGACTCCTCGTGATAGTACAACGCTTAGCGTGTGGGGGTAAGTGATGAACGGGTCAAGGCGATAATGCCAAGGATGCTGGCGATAACGGCAACCATACTAATGAGCGGTAATCCACCCTTGAGATACAAAAATTCACTACTCAGTGCCGAAGAAATCCGGCCGATGCCTACAGCTGCAGCCATCAATGCCATCATGGTGCCGCGGGCGGCCGGTAACGCTTCGGAAATCAGTGGGAAACTCGCGACGCCGGCGTATTCGATGAGGAAATAAAACAAAAATATCATTACGGTGATTACCCACCAATTGCTCCCCACAAACGGAAGTAACAGCAAACAGACACTGGTCAATGCAAATCCCCAAATCACTGAGCGCCGTTTGCCGATACGGTCTGCAAAGGCCACCACGGCACTCGAACCCGCTAATTCGGCGATCCCAATGATGACAAATAAGCCACCAATCAAGGCTTCGTTGGCACCTACGGCACTACTTTTGAGCCAAGTACTCTGGGTTACAAAAAACAAATCGTTGCCGCCAAAGGCCAAGAGTGGGAACAGTAGCAAGATTGCTAAGCCGGGGTGACGAAGTGCCGTCACGATGGTGAAGGGCGGACGTGTATCGTGCGTCACGAGTTGGCGCTGGTGGTGTTCAGGGAGTTGCCATAACATCACGAAACTAAGCACCCCAATGCCCGCCAAAATCGCATAGGCCACCATGCTTTGTTGTTGTTGATTGATGAGGTACATCAATGGTGCCACCCCGATGATTGCCGAAACAGCCCAGGCCATCTCGAATATCCCTAGCACGCGGGCTCGTTGCGCGTAGGGGCTACGGGCGCTGAGATAGGCATGCCCAGAGGGCTGATAGAGTGCGGTGGCTAAGCCGATTAGCAAATAGCCAACAAAAAACATCATGAAGCTACTGGCGAGACTACATGACAAGGCGCCAGTGATGAAAAGTGCTAGGGCGATGAGCATCGCTTTGCGCTCACCGAAGCGGTCCGAGACCATGCCACCGATGGGTGACGCCAGCGAGGCGGCGGTTTGGATGGCGATGAGGGTGGCGCCTTGCTGGAGCGAGATATTGAAGCGCTGACTGAGGAATGGCAGTAACGGATAGACAATCCGGAAGGCGGTGGTCGCGGCCAGTCGACCAGCGGTTACCACAATTAAATCAACGGTGCGTAGCGTAGGTAATTGGGTCACAGTGAATCCTTGTAAACGGACACGCGCTGTCGTTGCGTATGGATAAGTGCACAGACAATCTCTACGGCAATTAGATTGACACACCACATGTGTCGTTGTGGTATGGTATGTACCAAACGGGCAACAGCACAATGATGCAAATGCAATACGTCGTTCAGTGTAGTATATTTATACACAGTTGTCATACACAAAGGATGTCATCATGAACACTGCACTATTGATAGCGGGTGGGGTGCTGGCAATCTGGTTGGTTTGGAAGCTGATTACGGGTGTGATTCGGTTTGTTGTGGTGCTGACCATTATTGCGGTGGTGGCAGCCATGGTCATGAGGATTTTTTGAAACAGGGATTACGGACGGTGGCAGCCACCCGCTATGTGATGCCGTTGCGTGAAGGTGGCTCTTTGCCTGGTTTAGTTGAAGCCAACGACGATGGTATGTATGTCGTCAAGTTTCGTGGGGCCGGGCAAGGAAGTGGCGCCTTGGTGGCCGAATTAGTCGTCGGCGAATTGGCGCGGATTTGTGGTTTACCCGTGCCTGAGTTGGTGTTTATCGACATCGACCCCGTACTCGCCCGCTCGGAACCCGACGACGAAGTGCAAGCATTAATCATTGCGAGTGCAGGACTCAATTTGGCCTGTGATTTTTTGCCAGGGGCCTTGCCGTTTGATGCGGCGTTGGTGAAACGGGTCGACCCGTTGCTGGCCTCAGCAGTCGTCTGGTTTGATGCCATGATGACCAATATAGATCGTACTGCCCGCAACACCAATATGTTGTGGTGGCACCGCCAGTTGCATGTCATCGATCATGGGGCGGCATTGTATGTAATGCATGCCTGGGACGGCTACGAAGATCGGATTGTAGCTCCTTTTGCGGCAATTCGCGATCATGTATTGTTGCCGATGGCGACGCATATCGAAGATGTTGATGCGCAATTGAGTCAGCGCTTTACCCCAGAGGCGATTGCCACGGTACTTGATTTGGTGCCTGAGGCATGGTGGCCGTTGGGGCGGCGCTGGCAAGCGCCTGCCCAAGCGCGGGATGCTTTGCACGATTATCTCGTGCGCCGTGTGGCAGCACCGCGGGCATTTGTGGCGGAGGTGTTGCGTGCCCGCTCACTCATTTGATTATGCGATTATCCGGCTGACGCCGCGGATTGAACGCGGTGAATCAATTAATGTCGGCGTGGTGGTGTTTTGTCGCACCAAACGCTTTCTTGTGGCGCCCACCCATTGTGACCAAAGGCGATTACAGGCGTTGGATGCCAGTTGTGATATCGCCACCATCCAAGAACATTTGGCGGTGTTTACGGCTGTGGCCCAAGGCGACACTACGGCTGGACCGATTGCGCGCTTACCGATTGCTGAGCGGTTTCATTGGTTGGTGGCGCCGCGTAGTACGATAATTGCCACTGGCCCGGTCCATTGTGGGCTATGTGATGACCCACACGCAGTGGCACTACAGTTACTCCAAAAATTAGTTAAGTAACTGTAGCGCCACTGCGTGGACGGCGCCGTTTTTTGGATTGTTGAGATTACCCGCGATTCATATGAGCTGCGAGTTTGCGCAACGCATCAGGATTCCGTTGCAGTTTTTCAAATGCGGCAATGACGTGATCGACGCCTTCGTGGCCTGCACGAAAAATTGCTTCATCGAGGTAAATTTGTTCTACATGTGCGGCGCGTTCAGACACGGGTAACGACCAGCGACTCGGGTCGAGTTGGGCTGCGTACTGTACAGCCACCGGTAACCGCGATAAGTGTGGTTGAAAGAGTGGGTACTTATTCATGGGGTCATACCCTACCCAGCAACCAATGCCTTCGGCATCGAGTGCTTCGCAGACGACTGCGTTTGTCACGCCGGCAAAGGCTTCGGGGTTGATTGCGACGATAAAGCGATAAAACGACAAGCGGGTAATCCGTTCGTCGAGGTGAAGTGCACGCACGCCTTGGATGTCATTGAGTCGTTGCATGAAATAGCGGGCATTGGCTGCACGTTCTTCCATTTGGGCAGGAAATTTTTCGAGTTGTGACCCGAGCAACGCCGCATTGAGTTCGCCGAGACGATAATTGCAGCCAAATGTATACATTTGACCAGCAGGATCTTTGGGGCGACCGCAGTCGATGATGGAATGGGCGCGTTGTGCGAGTTGCTCGTCGTCGGTGAGGAGCGAGCCACCTTCCCCGGAAGTTAATATTTTGGAGCTTTGGTGGCTAAATGACCCAAATGCGCCAAAACTGCCGATGCCTCGTCCGCGCCATTGTTTGCCTGGGCTATGCGCACAGTCTTCGATGATGTGGAGGTTGTGTTTCTGGGCGATTGCCATGAGGGCATCCATGTCACAGACGATTTGTCCCGTATGGACGGGGATGATGGCGCGGGTTCGTGGCGTAATGGCGGCCTCGACGGCTTCGGCATCGATGCTCCAGCTTTTGGGTTCGATGTCGACGACGACGGGTAGTGCGCCCGCCGCCATTGGGGCATACGCAGTCGCCGCAAACGTCAAACCGGGTACGATGACTTCGTCGCCCCAGCCAATGTTGAGTGCTTTGAGGGCAACTTCCATGGTGACGGTGCCATTCACCATCAAAATGCCATGTTTGCTTCCTTGAAATTGGGCAAAGTCTGCACAAAATTGGGCATTATATGGCCCGGGCTCGGGGTATCCTCCCCAGCGCCCGCTCCGTAATACCTCGATTAAACGAGCCTCGTCGGCTTCGTCGTGTACGGGCCATTCAGGATATCCTTGGGGGCGTATGGGGGAACCTCCGGCAATGGCAAGTTGATCTGACATTGGTATCCTCCTTTGCTGCGTTATTCGGTTGAATTTTGGTGGGGAAAAGTCAAATGCGTGATGGTCATTCATGGAGAAATGACACGCTACTTAATAAGTATACTTGAAATTTCTGAGGGGTAGATGATGCGATGTAATCTGCATAAATGCAACGAAGCCACCAATTTACCCTTCCATTACGATGGGTAGATTGGTGGTTTCGTTGCATGATATAAACGGTAGTAATTGTGGTGCTTACTGGAGCGATTTAGGGTTGGCGGATGGTGATGACGATGGTCGTGCCATCAGCAATCAAGCTTCCAATTGCAGGTTCGGTGCGGGCAACTTGGCCGGCAGCCACGGTGTCACAGAGTGTGCCAAGATTGTCGCACCCTTGATAGATGACATTGGTCGTTGTGATGCCGGCAGATTGGAGCAACTTGAGGGCATCTACTTCGGGAATGTTGACGATATTTGGCACGCGGCGATTGGCTCCCAAGCTCGCATAGACACGCACCGTATCGCCTGCTTGTAATAGGGAATCAGGCGCCGGATCGGTGCGAATGACATTGTTGTTTGGGACGGTGGTGTTATATTCTTCGATGAGAATTACGCGTAAATTCATGACTTCGAGTTGTTGTCGTACCTCGTTGGCATTGAGTCCGACTACTTGGGCTGGTACATGCGGAGCCAATTTGCCTAAGCTTAAAATATAATGCACGGTTTTGTCTGCAGGTGCAGGGTCGCCTGCAGTGGGATTTTGGCTCATGATGAGCCCTTTGGGGACATCGTTGGAGTATTTGGCAGGATCTGCGACAGGGGTAAGCCCGGCGTTCACCAATGTCGTTACGACATCGTTTTCGTTGAGGTTCCGCAAATCAGGCACACTTGCACTCGAGAAGGCAATAATTGCCGTCGGTGTTGCAATGATTGCTTGGGTGGCATTGGGCGCCGTGTTGCGGTTGTCATTGGGGGCAATTAAACCGTTAAATGACCCAATCGCAAATAAATAAAACAGACCGAGGGCGAGGGTGAGTAACAATAACAGGATTAGAAATCCGCCAAATTCTCGCCCTGCCCGTGAGGGGAGTGGGGATGTGATTGTCGAGCGTTTGGGGGGTAAATTACGCATCCCAGCCGAAATAGAGGTCACACTGCGGCTATTATTGCCGTTGGTGCGCACCGGCCGCGGGGCAGTGTCACGCACTTCGGTTTCTTCTTGGGCACGCAATAATTGGCCAAATTCTTTGGCGGTGGCAGGGCGTTCAGAGGGGTTTTTGGCGAGGGCGCGCATGATGAGTTGCTCAAGCGCTGTTGATACGCCTGGGTTGTGACGCCGGATGGGTGGTGGCTTGGAACCGACATGCTGTAACGCGACCGCCACCGCACTGTCACCGGTAAATGGCAACTGTCCCGTGAGTGCTTCGTAAATAGTGACTGCTAAGGCATAGATGTCAGATTGCGCAGTGGCCGGTTGGCCACGGGCTTGTTCGGGTGAAATATAGTCGGCGGTGCCAAACGTCACCCCTGTCTCAGTTTGGGCAGTCGAAAGACCACTTTTGGCGATCCCAAAATCAGTAATCTTGGCAGTGCCATCGTGGGCAACCATGATGTTTTGCGGTTTGACATCACGATGGACCATCCCTAGTTGATGGGCTGCATCGAGCCCATCGGCAATGGCACTCGTGATTTGGAGCACCTGTTGCACGGGGAGCTGTTTGTAGCGCAGAATCATGCTTTTGAGGTCACTGCCATCGACGAATTCCATCACGATGAAATGCTGGCGTTCTTCTTGACCGACATCATAAATATCGACAATGCTGGGATGACGCAGATTGGCTGCAGCCTGGGCTTCGTGGCTGAAGCGCTGTAAAAAATTCAAATCAGTCGCATGATGCGGGTGCAGGATTTTGATGGCAACCACGCGATTGAGTCGTACATCACGACCACGGTAGACCGTGGCCATGCCACCATCACCGATTTTTTCTGCCAGCTCGTAGCGTTGATTGAGTATTTTTGATTGCATGTTTGTGATTTTACTTACGCAAATGTACGACGAATAGCAGGGTTAGCCGGTAAATGGGTGACGATGCCGAGATGGGCTTCGAGTAAACACAAATTGATGACATCTTCTTGGTTGTAATGGAGCAAAATCTCGAGTGACTGTTGGTCATGCAATTCTTCGTAGCGCCGCCAGAGTCGTGGGGCATCAAACCCACTAATTCCCGCGGTTGCACGTTGAATGCCGACATTTGCTTCGATAAGCTTAAGCCCGCCACGAAGCCCACGCTTGCGACAAACCAACATCAAATCGCTATGCGTGTAATCATTTAATAGATTAATCCGTAAGCGACGCTTGATGAATGGCAAATCGAAACCAGAACCGTTGAATGTGACAATCGTTTCGATGCCTTCAAGTGCATTGTAGATTGCCAAATCATTGATTCCACCGTCAATCAGCTGAATTGTCCCGATGTCACTACGATAAATGCCGATGACGCTAATGCGTTGGTCATGGGTTGTTTCGATGTCGAGATACGCACGCATCAACACTCCCACCCACATCTGGCATGGTGGGGCACAGATGGAAATAACTATACAATATCATGGCTAATTATGACATACTGTAGTGCACATGTCAAAACAGATATATACCGCAGTGATATACTAAATTCTGGCATTTTGGGTAGCGAACGATACGGTAAAACGATTAAAGGAAGATTACATTATGCAACGTCCAGTAATTCTTGATACGGATCCGGGCATCGATGATGCCTTGGCGATATTGTTGGCGGTGGCATCACCCGAAGTCAGCTTACGTGGGGTGAGTGTCACGGGTGGGAATTGTCCCCTCGTTGATGGGTGGCACAACGCCCGCAATGTGTTGGCATTGGCGCAACGTACTGATATCCCCGCCTTGGCGGGAGTCGCGTTGCCACTGTTGCGCCCGGCTTTTACCGCTGCCGAAACCCACGGAGCGAGTGGTCTGGGGTATGCGGTGTTGCCACCGTCCCCCGTCCCACCAGCGAGTGAACACGGCGTCGATTTTATCATCCGTGAAATCATGGCCCAACCAGGCGAAGTCACCTTGGTCCCTGTGGCCCCATTGACCAATATTGCCATGGCTATCCGCAAGGCTCCTCAAATCGTCGCTGCCGTCCGCCAAGTGATTATTATGGGTGGTGCGGTTCGTGCGGATGGCAATACCACGTCACTGGCAGAGTTTAATTTTTTTGTTGATCCCCATGCTGCGCATATTGTGTTGACGAGTGGTATGCCGATTACCCTCGTCCCTTGGGATATTACGGTGGAAGTGATGCTTTTCCAGCAGCATATCGACCGACTGCTCATGATTGATTCGCCGGTATCTCGTTTCATTGCGGCAGCGACACAGTTTTATATGGAGTTTCATCAGGCCAGCTTTGGGGTGTCGGGATGCGCCATCAACGACCCCGTGGCGTTGGCATTGGCATTTATGCCCGAGCTTGCCACGACGCGTGCAGTGCGGATCGATATCGAGCATACCAGTGAGTTGACCATGGGCAAGACGGTATTGAGTTATGTGGGTGATGAATCACATCCTCCCCGTGACACCGATATGACGGGGTTTGATTCGACTCGTTGGCCGGCCACGTGGCGGTCGATGCATCGACCAGTACCCAATGTGCAACTAGTGACGGCGTTTGATACTCCGCGGTTTATCGAAATGTTTGTGTCGCGGATGGAAGCGCTTGCACAGCAGATTCGTTAGCAACGGTGCAACCATCACCACGATACATGCGTCGTACGGGGCAGGAATATTAGTTTTGTA
>CAISXI010000011.1 GCA_903889425.1 uncultured Roseiflexaceae bacterium
ATTACGCAAAAAACGCCTCTGTGTACTCCGTGTGCTCTGTGCGAGATAAATGAATCTCTCCTAGAGCATCTCGCATGGGTGGATATTTATCGCGTGCATTACGCAAAAAACGCCTCTGTGTACTCCGTGTGCTCTGTGCGAGATAAATGAATCTCTCCTAGAATTTGGGGACGATGGTCTGGGCCAATTTGGGCGCGATGCCGATGTAGGTTTCGGGGGTCAATGCCAACAATTCCGCCTTGACCGCTTTGGTCACCGGAAGTTTTTTCACAAAGGCGTGCAAATCGGCCATGGTAGGCGCATGGCCACGAGTCAGGTTTTTCAGGAGCTCGTAGGGTTCGGCCACACCAGCACGGCGCAAAATGGTCTGATAGGCCTCGGCGAGCACTTCGGGATGGGCGATGACCGCCGCCTGCATGGCAGGACGGTCGGGGTGCACCTTGCTCAGCCCCTTGGCGCAGCGCCGACAAGCCAGCAACATGTGGCCACAGGCCACGCCGAGGTTGCGCAACACGGTGCTGCCGGTCAGGTCACGTTGCAAGCGCGAAATCGGTAATTTGCGACTAAAAAACTCAAACAAGGCGATGGCCATACCCAGATTGCCCTCGGAGTTTTCGAAGTCAATTGGGTTGACTTTGTGGGGCATCGTCGACGAACCCACTTCGCCTTCCTTGGGGCGTTGTACCAAGTAGCCGTCTGACACATAGCGCCACAAATCTTGGTTGAGGTCGGTCAAAATCGTACAAATCCGGCGCATGGCATCGAGCACCTCGGCCATGCTGTCTTGGGGTTCGACTTGAGTGGTGAGCAACACCGGATCGAGGTCGAGCAGGCGCACAAAGGCTTTGGAAAAAAGCGCCCAATCGACATCGGGCATCGCCACTTGATGCGCCGCCAATGTCCCTGTGGCGCCGTTGAGCTTGCCGGTCAGGGCGATGCGGTTGAGGGTATCGCGGCTCCGTTTGAGGCGCTCCAAAAAGACCGCCATTTCTTTGCCAAATGTCGTTGGCGTGGCGATTTGACCGTGGGTACGAGCCGGCATGACAGTGTGGGCTTCTTCGAGGGCCATGCGGTGTAGGTGATTCATGATATCGCCAATGGCGGGGCTGATGACGAGGTCACGGGCCTCACGCATCATCAACGAGTACGCCAGGTTGTTGATATCTTCGCTGGTCAGCCCAAAGTGCACCATTTCTTTGAGGTGACCGATGCCGATGCGGTCGAGTTGGTCGCGCATCCAGTATTCGATGGCTTTGACGTCGTGGTTGACGCGGGCATCGATGGCAGCGATTTGTTCGGCTTGGGTGGGGCCAAACTCGCGATAGAGTGCCCGTAATTGACTGATTTGGGCGGGCTCGAGGGGGGCGACGGTGGGGACGCTCCGGGCCTTGGTCAACATGATGAGATATTCGACTTCGACGCGCAAGCGGTAGCGCATCAGCGCCGCTTCCGAAAAAAATCCGGCCAGTTCACTGACATCGTTGCGGTACCGCCCATCGAGGGGGGATAAGCTGGTTAAATCCATTGGTCTGTTGCAACCTCATAACTGTTTTTGTCTCCCCTTTATCTTAACAAAAAACTGCTGAGTGAGGGCAGGGGTTGAGACGCAACAAACCCCCCTGCCAACAGTGTGTTGACAGGGGGGCAAGTGAAGGAAGAAGGTATTATCCTTCCATGGTCTTCATGGCTTCCTTGATGGGGGCGCCGGTTTCTTCGAGGGTCAACTTGACGTCGGCCCATACGGTGGCAACGTCTTCGGCACCAATCATGATGCGTTCGAGACCCTTACCGATGATTTGGTCGCCGCCGGGGATGAATACACGGGCTGCATCTTGGGGTTGGGTTTTGGCCAACTGATCGACGGCCGTCTTGGCATTGGGGCTGGCTGCGAAGTATTGCTTCATGGCTTCTGATTCCACGGCTGATTTGCGCACGGGCATGTAGCCGGTGGCTTGTGACCAGGTGGTGGTACCTTCGGGGCTGGTGGCGTAGGCAATGAACTGCATGGCAGCTTGTTGCTTTTCGGCAGGCAAACCGGCCATAATCGACAAACCGGCACCGCCGGTGGGGCAACCGAATTGGTCGACTTCTGGCAAGAAGGCGGTACCGACGTTGAACTTGGCGTTCTTTTCGAAGCCCTTCAAACCGCCGGTGCTGGCCATGGTGGTGGCCGTCAAGCCGTTGAGGAAGTCAGCGCCGATATCTTTGGCGTTGTAGGCCCACTTGTCCTTGAGGACGCTGTCTTGGTAGAACTTCCCAGCGCGCACGCCGTTTTCTTCTTGGATGCGGATGGAGAAGTCGGCTTCGCTGTAACGACCGCCGTGTTGCCAAATCACACCTTGGAACAACCAAGCCACATAGCTGGCGCTGTTGGGGTGGGCAAAAGCCATAACCTTGGCGTCAGGTGACACGGTGGGGACTGGGGTAGTGGCAGCGGCATCGGGGGTTGGTTGGGGCATGATGGGCAATTGCATCAATTTGGGTGCCCATTCGACCAATTCAGCCCAGGTTGCAGGGCCACGGTCGGGCAAGCCGGCGGCGGCAAACATGTCTTTGTTGTAGTAGAACAACGGGGTGCTCCGGGCAAAT
>CAISXI010000012.1 GCA_903889425.1 uncultured Roseiflexaceae bacterium
CAGAGGGCGATTTCGCGGATGCCGGGGGTGTCGGCGACGTAGCCGCCATTGCCAAGGGGGATGAGTTGGGCGACGGTGGTGGTATGGCGCCCTTTGTTGACTGCACTCGATACATCGCCCACGGCCAGTGCCAATTTGGGATTAATGGCGTTGAGGAGCGACGATTTGCCCACCCCCGATTTGCCCGTGACGACGCTGACTTTGCCCGGCAGCCACGACTCTACTTCGGCGAGCCCTTGGCCACTCTGGATGCTGGCCACACAGGTAGTGTAGCCGACGGCGCGGTAGGGGGCGAGGGCGGCATCGGCTTGCTCTGGGGTGACCAAATCGGCTTTGCTGGCGACGATACGGGCTTCGATGTCGTTGTTTTCGCAGATCACCAAGTAGCGATCGAGCATGCGTGGGTGGAACTCGGGTTGGGCCAGGGCAACCACGATAATTGCTACGTCCACATTGGCGACAATGACGTCTTCTTTGCTGCCGCCACTAAAGGCGGCGACTCGTGACAGCCGGGTGGTGCGAGGGAGTACCGATTCGACGGCGCCATAGCCGGGGCTCACGACCTCGATCATGACCATATCGCCGATGACGGCGATGTCACTTTTTTGTTCGACTTTTTTGAGGCGGCCCCGTAGGCGGCATTCGATGACACCATCGCTGGTCTCGACCCAGTAGAAGCCACTTTGGGAGCGTAATACGCGACCTTGTATCATTGTGTACATTCATCCTGTTATTGGTGAAAAATAAAAGAAACACCGCCAGACACGTTTGGTGTGTAGCGGTGTAAAAACCGCAGGCGTTGACCTGCGGTCTGAGATTCGAATGGTATACGAAAATCAGCGGTGCAGACCACGCGGACGAACACTGTGAGCGAATGATATTGTTCGATTCATCGTACGTGTCCTTCCTGTGTTGCAGACTGATTATATTTTAGATTAGCATGCAGTTGATTAGTTGTCAAATTGCATGTCCGTTGGGTGCACTCCGTGTGGAAAAACGACAAACTTGACGTTCATCACTCACCGATGATAAATTCACGGTACAATATTACGTGATTATTTTAGTTGAGGTATCTTTGTGGACATAATGACAATTTTTGATCCGGCGAATTTGGTGACATTAATTACCCTCGCATTACTCGAAATCGTACTAGGCATCGACAATGTTATTTTCATTGCGATTTTGTCAGGCCGTTTGCCGGCCAACCAGCAAAAACTTGGTCGCCAAATTGGCTTAATGATGGCATTGCTCACGCGCATATTGTTGTTGTTGTCATTGACCTGGATTATGCGTTTAGTGGCGCCATTGTTTACCGTGGCCGGCAACGAAATCTCGGGGCGTGATTTGATTTTGCTGGTTGGAGGCTTGTTTTTGCTCGCCAAAAGCACCATCGAAATGCATCATAGCCTCGAAGGTGCCGAAACCCATGTGGGTGGTAATGCCAAAAAAACCAGTTTTTGGGGTACCATTGCCCAAATTGCAGTGCTCGATATCGTTTTTTCACTCGACTCGGTGATTACCGCAGTAGGCTTGTCA
>CAISXI010000013.1 GCA_903889425.1 uncultured Roseiflexaceae bacterium
ATCGAATGGTTTTTTGCGCCGTTCTATGGCGGTATCTTTCTGGATCGCAGTTTATCAACTAGCGCCAAATGTTTTTTATTTGATTTAAAAATGCTAGCCGAAGGGCGCACCGTCATCCCTGCCAAGGGTATGGGCGTTGTCACCCAACAATTGGCGAGTGGGCTTGCCCCCGACCAAACCACGCTCCGTTGCAATACGCCAGTAGTGGGGTTGGTGCACGAAGATACGCGGGTCGTTGGGGTGCGCCTCAACGACGGGCAGGCACTCATCGCTGATGCAGTGGTGCTGGCGGTGCCAGCCCCCATCGCCCAACAACTAGCGGGGCTCGCATTGCCGAGTGACGCCAAAGGCACCACCACCATTTACTGGGAAGGCGATACCGCGCTGACGACCAATCGCAAACTCTGGCTCAACGCCAACGACGATGCCTTTGTCAACAACGCCTGTCAGCTCAGTGCAATCGCCCCCCACTACGCCCCCGCCGGCCGCCATTTGCTGAGTGCAAGTGTGCTGGGGGTGCCTGAATACAGCGATGATGAGCTGTATGCCGCCGCTGAAGCCGACCTGCAACGTATGCTGGATTATGACCCTGCGGCCCAACAAGCATTTCGCCAGTATCGCCGTCTGCGCATTTACCGCATCCCCTACGCCCAATTTGCCCAACCGCCGGGCATCCACTCTACCCTACCCGCCAATCGTACCAGCCAAGCAGGGTTGTACTTGGCAGGGGAATACACCGAAGCGAGTAGTATAGACGCGGCCATGACTAGTGGCGAAAAAGTGGCCAAAATCGTCCACCACGACCTCACCACCCCTAATCATTAGTACAACGTTTGTTGTAGGGCGGCCACGGCGCGAGGGATGTTGCGGTCGGGGAAGAAAAAGGCACTGCCCACTACCACATCATCGACCCCCGCTGCCGCCACTGTCGCCAACGTGTCGAGCCCGATGCCACCGTCGACTTGGATGGCAGTGGTGAGCTGGTGCTGATCAATGAATTCCCGCAGTTGACGGATTTTGGCCGTCGATTGCGGGATGTATTTTTGACCACCAAAGCCGGGATTGACCGTCATCAACAACACCGTATCGATTAATTCCACCACATCATAAATGGCACTGAGTGGTGTGGCGGGGTTGATGGCTACCCCCACCTGCGCACCGGTGGCGCGGATGAGTTGGATGGTGCGATGCAGGTGGGGCGAGGCTTCGAGGTGCACACTGATTTGGTTGGCACCGGCTTGCACCATTGCTTCGACATAGCGTTCGGGTTCGACAATCATCAAGTGGCAATCGAGATAGGCTGCTGCCCCCAAGTGGGCGCGTAGGGCGGCGACAACGGGCATCCCCATGGTGATGTTGGGCACAAAGCGCCCATCCATCACATCGACATGTAGGCGGTCGCCACCACCGGCCAAGGCTGCCTGGGCATCTGCCCCTAGTGTGGCGAAGTTGGCTGATAACAATGACGGACTAAGTCTGATTGGTCGTGGTGGCGTGCCGTAATAGAGCATATATGGTGCTTTCGTGAAATGTGCGTTAACAATGCTTCTTTTATAACATGATTTACGGATGGTAGGTAC
>CAISXI010000014.1 GCA_903889425.1 uncultured Roseiflexaceae bacterium
GAACGCACCGGCACGTTTTCGAGTTATGATCGCCGTTCACGCTACAACGCCAGCACCGGTCTGTACGAAGCCTGGGACGCCAACGACGACGGCACCGGCGTCATCCGCCACGAAGACGATTATGTGGTGGTCTTTGACGCCACCGGCCCGGGAGTAATTTGGCGGGTCTGGGCGGCCTTTGCCGACATGGGCCACATCCAGATTTTCATCGACGACGACGCCACACCCGTGGTCGACATGCCCTTCCGCGACTTTTTTGAACGCCACCCCGCCAACCTCAATCCCCTCGGCATCACCAATCTGCCCCAACTCACGCCTACGTTGTCGCGGGGGCGCAATCGCTTCATCCCCATCCCCTACCAGCGCTCTTGCAAAATCCGCATGGCGCCGGGCTGGGGCTTGTATTACCACTTCACCTACACTAGTTTCGGCGCAGACACCCACGTGCCCAGCTATACCGGCACCCTCACTAGTGCCGAATGGATGGCACTGGCCCAGGCCGACCGCGACCTAGCGCAACGGGGCTACCGCCTGCCGACGACGCCCCACAGCCAGACCACGCACACCACCGTCACCGTTGCGGCGGGTACGAGTGCCACCCTCAGCGAGCTCACTGGGACGCGGGCGATTCACGGCATGCAGCTGAGCATCGCCGAGCTGACCGACGCCAATGCCACCGCGCTCTTGGCCGACCTACGCCTGACCATCTATTGGGACGACGAGACCACGCCCAGCGTCGATGTGCCACTCGGACATTTTTTTGGCAGTGCCCCCGGCCTCAATTATTACCGCACCTTGCCAATGGGCATGACCACCGGCTTTCTGTATAGTCATTGGTATATGCCTTTTGTAAAAAAAGCGCATGTCGCGGTGGTGAATCGCGGCACCCAGGTCTGTACGGTGCGACTGGGGCTGACCCACGCCGCCCACGCCGGCGCTGGGTCAGACATGATGCACTTCCATGCCCAATGGCATGGCGATAACGACAATCAGCGCCAAATCGCCGAGGGGCGTGCCATTGACTGGCCCATCATCGCACTCACCGGGCGCGGGCGTTTTTGTGGGGTACACCTACACATCAACAATCGCTGGCAGACCCCGGCCCAGCCCGCCCCTAGTTGGTGGTACGGCGCCTGGGACCAAAAAAACATCGACTGGTGGTGGGGCGAAGGCGACGAGAAATTCTTTGTCGACGGCGAAAAGTTCCCCTCGACCTTTGGCACCGGTTCCGAAGATTATGTGGGTTATGCCTGGGCGGCCGAGCCACCCTTCCCCGTGTTCGAAAGTGCCTATGCGGCCCAGTCATGTGTGCCCATCGACGGCAACGGCGACACCTCGGTGGTGCGGGTGCACATCTGCGACGACGTGCCGTTCCAACAGCGCTTCGAAGCCTGCATCGAAAAATACAAGCCTAATGTATGGGGCGAAGGCAACGTCTGTGATTATGACGTGGTGGTCTATTGGTATCAGGTGTAACGAGAGAGATGGTGCCAGCGATTTGTTTACGTTACTCTATTGACATTCTTTATTAGGGTGATACAATAACTATCCGTCCTAGTAGAGGAGGTGGTATGGGATACGATTTCGTTTGCTTTAGTGACGGTACTAAGGCAACCAAGTCGGCCGTTGGATTTTGTGTGGCGCAAATCAAAGTGTTGCTGAAGTCTCCCGAACAATTGCCAGTCGTACTGCA
>CAISXI010000015.1 GCA_903889425.1 uncultured Roseiflexaceae bacterium
ACCGCCATGGTCGTCAACCCCACCAATACTGCGATTGTGGCTATGACCCGTACCGCCGCAGTAGCAGCCAGTCAAACGACCATAGCGCAACGCACCGCCCTTGTCATAGCACAACGCACTGCTACCCCGATTGCATCCTCGACCAAATAAACACAAGCAACGAGCCCCCGTACGCATTGGTGTACGGGGGCTCGTTGCGGTGTCACCGTGGCAGATTAGCAATTTATCATCACAATAATATCATGCATGTGGGATATCATGGTGCTCGCGGTAGCGTTGGATTATGCACCAAATCTACTGAGGGTTAGTTTGGGCGCCACCTTCCACCCCCACATCGGGCAATGGGGGGAACAACGGCCCCGATGGCGTGTATGCATCAATGTCATTGGCCTGGGCGCCCGCTGGCAAAGGCACCGCACCAGCCAACAACGGGTCATGGGTCTCGGTCATCCAGCGCTGCAAGCGCCCACGCATGTCGGCGAGCACATCGGCGTAGCGCAGATTTGCCACCAAATTATTGCTCTCATTTGGATCAAATATCAAGTCATACAACAGCTCTGCGTCAATTGGTCGCTCAGCCCAACCATGGTCGTGCCACACGGTTTTGCTCGGGCTATCGTCGACGTTCGGTTGTACCGGTGCAGTGCGATCATCAAAGCGCTTAATGTATTTGTAGCGTGGCGTATGCACCGCCCGCATCGGCTCATAGGCGGCATGATAGGTTACTTCGGCGAAGAGTTGCTCGTGTAACACATCCGTCTCGCCACGTACTAACGGCAACAGCGATTTGCCCTGCAACCAGGCTGGCGCCGCGATGCCAACGAGATCACATACCGTGGGAAAGATGTCTAGGTGCGACACCGGCGCCTCAATCAGATTGGGACCCACAAACCCACCCGGCCCACGCACAATCAACGGCACGCCAATACCGTGATTTGTCAACGTCGTCTTCATGCCAGGGAAAGCCGGGCCGTGGTCAGTGGTATAAAACATCAACGTGTTTTCAACCAACCCTGTCTCAACCAAGGCCTGCATCACCACACCCACCGCATCATCGAGAATCTTGGCCGACTTGATGAAGGCCGCCATGTCACGCCGAATCTCGGGCATGTCAGGTAACGGTGCCGGCGGCCGACAATAGGTTACATCCGCATCATCTTGATCGGGGAACTCGCGGTGTGTCTCGAAAAAACCAATCTCCATATAAAACGGCTGCGGCACATCGCGCAAAAAGGTCCGGACCGCGTGCACCACATTCGCTGCCCGCCCACTCTCTACCCACACATGATCGTAACCAATCTGATGCGGTTGCTTGGCCACGTGTTGTACCCCAAACAGACTACTGTAATAGCCCTGCGGCCGGAGCGTATGCAAAATATGTTGCGTTATGTCGATAAGTGAAAAACCCCGATGTGCCAGGCCATTCATCCCATTGCAGTGCGGTGCCTGCCCTGTCACCAAGGCCGAGCGACTCGGCGAGCAGTTCGGTGCCACACTAAAGGCATTGCGAAAAACCACCCCCTGCTCGGCAAAGCGCTGTAAATTGGGCGTCGGCACCGCGTGCCCGTAGGGTTGGATATAACGCCCGGTGTCATGTGAATGCAGATAGATAATATTCGGCTTCATGCGGGTGCTCCTTTTGTGTCAGAAAACCAAAGGGGCGTGCTCATCATGGCTGGATCGTCACGCGCTCACAGGCGATGCGCCCTTCGGCACACACTAACCCGACACCACCATGCGCCAATGACGCGTCATTTGCCGTCAAGGTAATCCCCGCAACCTGCGCAGTGATTTGATTGCCACGCATGTCGATTTGGAACGCATACGTCTGTTCGGGTTGCCAATCACAGGTCTGTTGCGCGAGTACCGTTGTCTCGTCATCGTATTGTTTGATAAGCGCAACGCTTCCTCCGGCCTGCAACTCGAGGGCATAATAACGACGCAACCCTTGCACCCGCACAGCAAGCCCGCCATGCGCTATCAGATGGGGAGTAATCGTCGCCGTAGCGCGATAATCTGTCCAATCTGCGGTCCCTTGACTAATCATCCCCGTGCCACTGTTTTGGGCAAAACGAAACGCTTCTGGCCACTGTGGGTCCCATTGATCACTGGCATCGACCCAGGCCCGGCGCCACAATTTGCCGGCATGGGTAGGACGAGTAAACGTGACAGTGGGACTGCCACTCCAGGTCAAATAATCGACATACACAGTACCATCGGCACGCGTCGTACTCGTGAGTTGCACCCCTACCGCCATAATCGGCGCACCGTGGGTATCCGGGATTTGCCACAGGAGCGGGGCTGATGTACCCGCACGTAGTACCACTGCCGGACCCATAATTGTTTCGATGGCATCATCTGTGCCATAGACGCGCACAATTAGCTGTGCGGTAATGGGCTGTGCATTATGTGCATCTGCGGCCAATACCGTTGTCACCGTTTGGCCACTATACAGGGTCGGTGATGCGAGGATCTGGTACGAGCTCCGGGTATCGATGCCATCGGGGGGGATAAAGGTCATGGTCGTCGCCACTGCGCTCCGCCCCAAGGCTACCCGTTGGTAATTAATCGCCAAGGCTGGTGAATCACCACCGTTGTAGCCCATGACATGACTGATGGTGGCGACGCCTTGGCTCTGGGGAGTTTCGTCAGGGACAAAACCTTGCACGGCGCCTGGCAACGCAAAATGAAAGCGGGCGCTGTTTTTGGGGGCGACAGGTGGCAGCTGGTGCAACGCCCGCCCCATATTGATGACATGAAAACTCTCGGTGAGGGCATCGCTAATCGCACGCCCGCCATCTGCCGTGGGCAGATAGAGCCGGTCAGCCACCGGACCACGCCAATCAGGGCCACTATCAAACATGGCGAGTCCGTTTTTGATGCCTAACAGACAACCCACATTGGCCGAATTACAGTCGGTATCCCAGCCGGCGGTATTGGTAATCATCAAGGCTTTTTGCAGATCATCGCCACCATACAACAGCCCCAAATGAATCAAGGCATGGTTGGGTACCATGTGACAATTGCCACCAAACTTGTCATAGCCGTATTTCTTGACAATCTCGAGGCGGGTTTGGTGCCAATCAGGGAATTCATCGTGCCATTCACGCATATCAGCGATTTGGCGGGCAATCACACTATCGCGGGGAATAAACGTCACGGCGCAATCGAGGAGTTTTTGCAGATCAGACTCAACAAACGCCTGAGCCTCCATGGCCGCAATTACCTGCGCCCCATAGATTGCTTCGCCATCGTGGCTGACACTCGCGGCTTTATAGGCCAAATCGGCCGCCAAGGCGGGGTCACCGGGAGCCACCATGGCCCAGCCATCAATAAAGATTTGTGAGCCGATTTGTTCGGCCACTACTTTGGTATTGAGCGCCATTGAGCCACTTCGCGGGGCAGGAATACCGTTTTTGAGGCGCATATAGGCGGTATGCTCGGTGGAGTTGCCCATGCCGCCCCACCACAAAATCGTGCGCTCTTCGATGAGATAATTGAGCCACGTCTGGCCGATTTGGGCGGCAGTGAGATTTGTAGTACCACCATGGTCAGACAAGGCGCGCAAAAAAGTAAACGTACCGGTAATATCGTCATCAGCCACAATCAATGGCATACCGCGTTGAGCGTGGACGTAGTAGTTGATTTCACCGAGTTCGGCCATAATCCGCTCATAGCTCCACCCTTCAAAAGGGCGACCAAGATAGACACCGATGATTTTGCCGAGCACACCAGCGTAGACTCGTTCATGGTAATCAACAGGAAGCATCGTTGCACCTACTTTCATATTTCATAATGGATTTGCTTATTCTATCGTAAAAAGTTGCACATGGTATCACACACTATAACGGGAACCGAACGTGGTATAATCGGCGTGTCTAAACCCATTTACCCATCCAAATGGAGCAGTCATACACGCGAAGGAGAGCAGTTCGATGAAGAGCGCAATACCCGCCACCATGGAAGCATTGATTTGGCTTGGTCCAAGTCAAATGGAGCTCCAAACGACCGCCGTACCGACGCCTGCAGCCAATGAAGTATTAATCAAAGTCGGTGCCGTTGGAATTTGTGGCTCCGAGCTCAGCGCCTATTTGGGTCACAATAGTCTGCGCTTCCCGCCACTCATCATGGGTCACGAAGCCGCCGGTACCGTTGTCGCTGGCAATGGAGTATTGGCAGACGGGACCGATGCCCACCCCGGCCAACGGGTCACATTCAATCCACTTGTCACGTGTGGACATTGTGATCGTTGTCGGGCAGGTTTGGCCAATTTGTGCCGCACCCGTGAATTACTCAGTGCCCACCGTCCTGGGGCATTTGCCCAATATGTGTGTGTACCTGCTGATTTGTGCTGGCATCTGCCCGCCAATATTTCGTTTGTGGCTGGTGCACTCAGCGAACCACTGGCCTGTGGCGTACATGCCGTCGAATTAGCGCATGCGCATGCCGGACAGAGCATGTTAATCCTTGGTGCCGGCACCATCGGATTGTGCTGTATCGCTGCCGCCAAAGCCCGGGGCGTCAAACAAATCATTGTCAGCGACGTGTCAGACCAGCGCCTCGAAGTCGCTCGTCATTGGGGCGCCACCCATACCGTCAATGCCCGCACCCTCGACACAGTGGCCGCCACCCATGTGGTCTATGCGGGGGGTGTCGATATCGCCATCGATGCAGTGGGCACGAGCATGGTACGCAATCAAGCCATCAAAGCAGTCATGCCTGGAGGCACCGTCATATTGATGGGGCTCCACGAAGACGAAACCAGTATCCCTACCAATTACATCATCCGCCAAGAAATCCACCTCATAGGCAGTTTTTGTTATACCCGTGAAGCATTTAGCACTGCCGTCGATTTGATTAGTCGGCATATCGTCAAACCAACTGCTGAATGGCTGGTCGAACGTCCCCTCAGCGCCGGGCAAACGTCAATCGAAGAACTCATTGCCGGTACCGCCCCTGTGACCAAAATCGTCTTGATCCCCTAAGTTTGTGGATGGTGCACCGCGGAATCAACGCTGATTCCGTGGTGCAAAGGATGATTGTCATGCATATGACGTTTTTGCAGTTACACACCAATAATCTATCCGCACTCCAGGCATTCTATTCATCACTCGGGTTTCATGTCACGCTTCACGACGAATACATCGATATCCCGATTGGCACGACATTACTGCGCTTCCAATTCGACGATACCCCCCTCAGCGGTGGCTACCACTTTGCCATTAATGTCGCAGTGAACGATATCGCCATCGTACGTGATTGGCTGCGTGCGCATACCCCGATTATTCAGAGTACCCAAGGTACGACGATTTTTCAATTCGACGAATGGCATGCTCAAGCGATTTATTGTTATGACCCCGACAACAATATCGTCGAATTCATTGTGCGTAGTGATATCATCACTCACCCCCACACGTCGTTCCGGGTAGCAGATAGCCTGTGTATCAGCGAGATAGGTCTAGCCTGCACTGATGTGCCAGCCACCATCGCCCAATTCCGCAATTCCGTCACGATACCTGACTTTTTTTCACATAACGATGAGTTTTGGCCAATTGGCGATAATCACGGTTTGTTCATCATGGTGCAATCGCCGCGCTTGTGGTACCCCGACACCCCCGTCCCTGCCGCACTCATGCCCGTCACCGTCAAATTCCATACTGCCCCCAACCAACATTGGCAACTCGACGGCTATCCGTACCGGATTACCTCGGCTGATGACTAAAACTATCCATCCAATGACGTCCCAATCCGTTACCGTATAACACCCCCCCCTGTGTAGTAATTTTGTAGGCAAGGGGGTTGTTATGGGGTAAACACATGTGTCTGCGCTAATGCCTGATAGCCTACTCGTTGATACAACGGTACGGCAGACTGCGTCGCGAGTAATGTACTCAATTGGATACCGGCGCGGGCGTCTTCGTTGAGGATATGCTGTAGCAACGCCATTGCCAGACCCTGGCGACGATACGCAGGGGCCGTATAGACCATGCTCACATAACTACAGCCACTTGCCAGCTGAAGCGAACGTCCCCGCGCCACTAGTTGCGCATCCACAAACACCGCATAATGTGCCATGGCAGGCACAAACACATTGAGCGGGTGTAGCCAGATTGCCCCTTCGGGATCCAGCATATTCCACGATTGCACATCTACCCGGGTAGCGCGGCGTACATCGTACGCTGGTGCGGTGCGTATGCGCTGGCGCAAATCACACGCCATCAGCACTTCACTATAAGCATGACGGAGCCCCAGCACCGTATAGCGCGCCACACAATCAGGGCGGTCATCGAGTACGGTAATGTATTGATTGGCGATAGGAGGGACTGATTTTATGGCTGCAACCGCCGCTTTTGGATCGCAATTAGCCACATAAAAATCATCACACGGCGTTGGTGAATCGATTTGATAGGCCACACGCACGCCTTGTATTGGGGCGCATGCCAATGGCGTCGCCACCTGTTGCATAAACGGTGCGCCCACATACCCTGCAATCGTGGCCTGCCATGCGGTATCTATGGTATGCATACCACATTCCAATTCAATTAATCCCATCACTACATAAACTTTATCACAAAAAACCGGCAGTTGCGGTGTGCATCTACCGGTTGATGGCGCTTATGAAGATAGTGATTACGTTGCAATCCCCCGGAGCATCACCTCGCAGGCATTGGTATATACAATGCGTGCCGAGCAGGAAAATTCTAATTCAAATGATTCACTCGACATCGTCAATTTGCGCTCTAATCCACGAATCATCGTATGTAACATCGCACTTATCGTCGTTGGTTCAAGATGATTAAGCAGCGATCCGTCACTGATACCGATCCGTACCAACATCATCCAAATATCTTCTTCCATATTTCCACTACGGTTTAATTCCTGAATCTGC
Source organism: uncultured Roseiflexaceae bacterium (assembly GCA_903889425.1). GTDB lineage: Bacteria > Chloroflexota > Chloroflexia > Chloroflexales > Roseiflexaceae > UBA965. Next base: position 6,890 of record CAISXI010000015.1, read on the forward strand.
TCGCTATCTTTAATATTTGCATATACCGTATCAAATTGCACAAAATATTGGGCACGAGTAGGAAAAAGAAAAAAATAATCACGATGTGCGATAAATACCACTTGCATACGCTGTATCGCTGACAATAATTCATTATTGGCCTCACTCGGGAGCGATTGATGAAACCAATCGAGATATTGTTTCTGTACTGCCCATGCGATTTCGAGTCGATTCGCAAAATAGCGATAAATTGTTGCCCGGGTCACGGTTGCCGCATCAGCGATGTCTGCAATGGTAACCGATTCAATGCCATCACGATGAAATAGCCGTTCAGCAACTGCAATAATATACCCGCGCTGACGTTCGCGATGGTTATGGTACCCGCGCGCACTTTTGATCTCATTTGCTTGCATCATTTACTCCACACCATAGAATTTTGCACAATATATATTATTGTATTTTTTCAATCAGTGTATATTCATATATATACTCTATTTCAGTATATATGTCAACATTTTTTTAATCATTCTAAATACTAATCACATATATGTAATAAATTTACATTTTACATTATATATTATTTTAGG
>CAISXI010000016.1 GCA_903889425.1 uncultured Roseiflexaceae bacterium
AGACAATATTGCCGGCAGCATAGAGCACGTTGGCGTCGTGTGGTGAAAAGACGATGGGGTAGGTCCAGGCAAAGCGGTAGCGGTGGCTAATCGCCCCCTCACCCGTCATTGCTTCGGGCCAGGTCGTCACCAAACGGACTTGTTTGGTGCGCTCGTCGTAGCGTTGCAGACAATTCCCGCCACCCGATGATGAACCGATGGCGCCCAAGTAGACGATATCGTCGTTTTTGGGGTCGACGGTGATGTAGCCGCTTTCGCCCGTACCGGCAATGATGACATTGCTCCACGGAATCGAGCTACTGGGGGTGCGGCTGGGCACGGCCAACGAGCTGTTGTCTTGTTGGGTACCATAGACGCGGTAGGGTTTGCGGTTGTCGACGCCGATGTGGTAGTACTGCGAGGTGGGTTGGTTGTAGACGCTGGTCCAAGTTTTGCCGGTGTTGAACGACACGTTGGCGCCACCGTCGTTGCCTTGGATCATGCGTTTGTTGTATATGGGGGAAATCCACAAGTCGTGGTTGTCGCCGTGGGGGGTATCGATTTGGGTAAAGGTGCTACCGGCATCGATGGACTTCCAGAACGACAAGTTGTTGACATAGACGGTATCGGGATCTTGGGTGTCGGCATGCACGTGCGTGTAATACCAGGCCCGTGAAATCAACAAGTGGCTGTCGCTGACATGTGTCCAGTGCTCGCCACCATCATCGGAACGGTATAACCCAGGGGCTTCGGCATGCTGAATCAAGCACCATACCCGACCTGCTTGGGCAGGCGAGGCGGTGATACCCATTTTGCCGAGGGTGCCTTTGGGCAGACCGGGTTTGTTGGTGATATCTTCCCACGTTTCGCCGCCGTCTTTGGAGCGATAAACGGCCGAACCGGCACCGCCGCTGGAGATTTCGGAGAAAGAGCGATGGGCCTCCCAGGTGGTGGCGTACAAAATGCGGGGATTGGTGGCATCGACGGTCAAATCGATGGCGCCGGAGTTTTCGTCACGATACAAGACTTGGCGCCAGGTTTCGCCACCATCGGTGGTTTTGTAGATGCCCCGTTCGCTGTTGGGACCAAAGGCGTGCCCAAAGGCGGCCACCCAAACGGTGTTGGAGTCTTTGGGGTGGATGCGCACTTTGGCGATGTGGCGGGTATCGGTCAAGCCCATGTGGCGCCAAGTGGTGCCGGCGTCGGTTGAGCGATAGACGCCGTCGCCGTGCGATACGTCGATGCGGATGGTGCTTTCGCCGGTACCGGCCCAAATCACGTTGGGGTCTGATTCGGCCACGGCCAAGGCGCCGATTGAGGAGGTGGTAAAAAAGCCGTCCGAGACGTTGTACCAATACTGGCCAGCGTCATCGGTCTTCCAGACGCCACCGGCACAGGCCCCGAAATAAAAGACGTTGTTGTCGGTGGGGTGACCGGCTACGGCGAGCACGCGGCCGCCGCGAAATGGGCCAATACAGCGCCACTTCAATAACCCATCAAACTGCTGATCTGCCATCTGTTTGGCCTCTCTGATTTGACTCTATTTATAAAAAACGAAACGCAGGGGTATTATACTGCAGGAATGGGTAAATGTGGCGCATTGCCCATCGCACTGTCAATCGATGCCCCCACACTCAGGCAACTCGACCGGCACCGTGCCCTGGCGTCGTTCCATGCAGGGTGCCTGCACCCTGAGCATGGTATCTCCCTGCGGTTGCCACCGCATCGGCACACGACAATGCACTGCCACACAACCAACGAGCGGCCTCGATTGGCGTAGGTATTGACTATTGCTGATATGTGCTTTATACAATATAATGAGCCAATCCAAATGTCGGCAATCTAAGGAGCAATTATCATGTATCAGCTACTCCGTTCGTTGAGCACACAAGCCTTGGTACGCGACCAACTACCCGTATTTTTGATTTCGTTCATTATTGCGTCGGTGTTTTATAAGTTCGGCAAATTCTTTTTGTTTGGGTTTAAATTGGGCTTCGCCGCAGAATGTGTGGCTTTTTTGGCGACGTGGTATGTGCTTGATTTGGTGTATAGCACGGTTGTCAAGCCCCGTTTTTTCCCAACTCCGGTTACGAGCTCCACTGACGTCTAGATGATGTGCTTTCTTTTTGTTTATCTCCACCAAGCAAGATGACAAAAAAAACGCGACCCGAATTCGCTCCCTTGCATTGCCATGCGAGGGAGCTTTTTATGGTGCAAATATATAATTTATTTTGGCTCAATACCTACGCCCAACCCATCACCCTTACGATACATACGCGCAAGCGCACGGAGTGGTGGCACAAATAGCCCCAGAAAAACGAGATTCAACACCAAATTCCCCGGTAACCCTGCAGCCAACGAACCGATGCAGTCAACCACAAACCATGCATACAAAGCATATTGCATGAGGCGGGGCAGGGCGGGGATGGCGGCGAACTGTTGCGGCGTCGCAATCAAATACATGAGTACGCCCCAGCCCACCATGGTGCCACCCAGCACCGCATTCACTGCACGGGTATCGGCATTAAATGTCGCCGGATCGCCATCGAGTGGCCATTTGAGCAAATCAAACAAGGTGCGCCAGACCACATCAGTTGCAGGGTGGCTGCCCATAGCGCAGAGGAGGCCCGTAATAATCGTGATAAGGCAGGCAATTTGTAGCCAACGCATGCTTTGTGATTGCGTCATATGCATCCCCCCCATCATATTATGTCAATTTTTCGATATAACACCGATGCTGGTTGCGTCATGCTTATTCCCAGGCAATGCCGATTTTTTCGCCGACGACGCGTACCATTTCTACCGCAAAGCGATATGTCGCAGCATGATTGATATCCAGTTCACGGTGGTCACGGCGCCATATTAACGCATTGGCGATGATGTCCGCGTGGGCCGGTAATTGCTGCATGGCCCATTCCGCCGCCACCCGTTTGGATACCTGTGTACCACTATCCCAGGCATAAAGCGCCCGGCACATGGTCAGGATGGTATAGGCTTGGGAGGGGCGCGAATCACGGGTATGACTGACCCAGTCACGCCATTCGCCCACTTGACGGCGCACGTTGTCACGGAACTCATGCGCGCTAATGTCGGGAATTACCGTCGCGACCGCCGGTCCAGACAACACCACACTCTGGTGGCGAATGGTGTACCAGTTGATGAGCCAGTCGATACCCGCTTCTTTGACATTAAAAGGCTCACCTGGGCTGATGACCGCAATGGGACTATTGTGGCTACGAAATGTTTGCAGTGCGGTGGTGCTGATGTAAGCGATTTCGATGCGCCCCGCCCAAGCCGGGAAGCGTGCCTCTAAATCTTGATGCCACGTATCGAGACGCGCAAACAGGGCGTCATCAATGTCACGGGTCAGTACCACCAGCAGGTCGATATCGCTGATGTCGTCGTCGAAATCACCCCACACGGCCGACCCGTACAGATAGATACCAACGAGGGTATCGCCGAGCTGGGTGGGGAGTTCTTGTGTGATGGTGGCAAGCACCGGTTGGATGGTAAGTGGAATGTGCATGGCGCTATTTTAGCATAGTCTTTCTTTTTGTATGGTTACGTTTGTACAATACCTACGCCAAAATCTCACCCCTAGCGTCATTCCATGCGGAAAATAACGACTGCGGTTACTGTGGCACCAACACACAATCCCACCCCGAGCGTCATTCCATGCAGGGTGCGCGCACCCGGAGCGTGGAATCTCCCAGCGGTTGCCACCGCTTAAAATGTCCGATTGATCGCACAATTTTGGTACTTAGGCGTAGCAATGCACTGCCGCCTAACCAGCAAACCGCTCAGATTGGCGTAGGTATTGCCGAAACTACACAACGAATTAAAATAACCGATTAATCGGATTATTTCCACACTTGGGCGGATAAATGCACCACCAAACAATCAACAAGCGGCATAGGTTGGTGTAGGTATTGCTTACAATAATTTATTGTCACATACACACAAGCGCTGGTATAATTGGCACATAAATGAATATGTTACATTTTTTATACAGTACATCTTGAAAGGACATTGTATGTATGTGCGTGTCGTAATTATCTGTATCTGCCTCAGTCTGTTTACCGTAGCATGTGGATCAAGTACGGGGTCAACCAATGTGCCGCAAAAAGATGGTCCGTGTGACAGTGCCGATGCCCGTACCACCATCAATGGTGCCGAAGCGATTTGTATGCTCAATAGCGCGGGTGAGCTCTCGTGGCAGGTAGCGTCTACTACCCAACCCACCAATCCAACACCAAATACACCAGCAGTGATGGCCCAAGTGGGCGCCGCATGTGACACACCCGGCAGCACAACATTCGTGAATGAGTTATATGTCTGCAAAAACGGCAAATGGGGCTACCCAGTGCCCGGCGATCTGCCCATCCCCAGCGATGGCAGCAAGCCGGATTGGTACCCATCGCTCGATACGCTCTCGTCGCAACCAGAAGCCACCTGCCCCAACAGCGATATCACGTTCACCCATTCGTTTCTCCCGGTCGATCAACTCGACGCCTCAATTCCTAACGGGTCTATGATCTACGACCACGTCACCCCCATCGACCACGCGTATATTGGCATCAAACCCCTCAGCAAAGCGGCCGATACGCGCACCGAAGCCGATTACCTGCCCATTGTTGCTCCAGCAGACGGTGTCATCATGAACGCGGGCAGCCTCGGGAGCCCAACTTCACACCGCGTGGTCATCAGTCACGGCTGTGGCGTCTACACAGTGTACATGGTGGTCAACCGCTTGAGCGGTGTCTTGGCCGATGTAGCCGACCAAGTACAGAGCCAAGGTAACCTGCAACTCGACATCCCCATCAAGGCAGGTGATGAGTTCGGTCAACAGCGTGACAACCCGCTCGACTTCAATGTATGGGCATCCGAGAGCTGGCTGAGTGGCTTCGCCAACCCACTCTCATACCTCTATATGGAAAACTGGAAGCCGTATACAGCTGATCCGAGCCAATTTTTTACCCCTGATCTGGCCGCACAGTACGCCAACATCATGCAACGCACCAGTGAGCCACGCTGGGGCAAAATCGACCACGACGTGGTCGGCAGTGCGAGTGGCAACTGGTTTTTGCAGGGCACGCTCGGCTATAGCGGGCGCACCATTGCCGAGTACGTCACTGCCACTGCGCCCATCCCGGGCGGTCAAATCGCCGGCAAGAACACCTACGCCTACGGACATCTGTCCATTGCGCCGCATGAAGTAGACACCAGCAAATGGGTCTTTTCGACGGGATGGTGGCAAGACCCGGCCGGTGATCCGCGACAGGTGATGCTCGTGATTGAGGATGGGCAAAAGACGCCCGACCAGCTTACCAGCGCCGACGGTGTGGTGGTCTATGGGATCGCTGACGGCGGTCGTGTAGATGCAAACGGCCAACCCATTGTGCAAGGCGCAGGTTCGCTGGCACCCATGCCCGTCGGGTATATGCTGGAGCTTGGCCAAACCTGGGGGAGCGTGGCCTTGCAGATCAACAGCGATGGCAGCTTATCCGTAGAACTATTTCCCAAAGAACCAGCCAAAACGGTCACCCAATTGAGTAACAACAAACGCACGTATCAGCGCTAAGCATCACCATGGGCAATGGGAGTTACGCCGACGGAATATCAAGCGTGGTTGGTCGCTGCCCGAGATATTCTTGGAAGCGAAGCAGATATCCGTCGGGATCCTGCACCAAAAACTCCCGTTGGCCTTCGGTAATACCGGGCTGCGTGGCATACCAACGCTCTGTCAGCGGACGAAACAACGCGATCCCGTGTTGCTGACACACGGCCACCATGGCACCCACATCGGTTACTTCGATTTGCAAGTTGATACCGCGCCCAAATGGCGGCGCGAGCGGTGCCGTCTGCCAGCCATCGACGTGCCATGCTTCGAGCATCAGTTGCGCTTGACCGCGTATGAGATAGACAAAATCTGGCTCACTCCGCTGAAATCGCACCGTAAACCCGAGTAGTCGGTAAAAGGTCAGCGATACAGCTATATCGCGTACCGTTAACTCGGGAACCATGGCATTCCAGTATTCATCTGCCATCTCAGCACCACCTCCGTACAACCTGCGGAACTCCTCGGTTATTTTTTGATGCCAGCCAAGCCACCATCAACCACCACCACCTGACCGGTCATCCATGTGGATGTCAAGACCGCTTCGGCGATATGTGCGACATCATCCGCCACCCCAATACGGCCGAGGGGATGCATCTGGCGCGACGCTTCAAGCGCCGCAGCGTTGGAGGTAATTGGGCGTGCCAGTTGGGTATCGACCAGCCCCGGGGCAATCACGTTGACACGAATATTGCGGGGGGCATAGCTGGCCGCGGTGGCACGGGCCAAACCCTCGACCCCTGCTTTGGCGGCAGCAATCGCCTCGTGGTTGGCAAAACCGATTTGGGCAGCCGCCGTAGAAAAGAGTAGGATGGAGCCACCATCCGGCTGGCGTTGCATTTTATCGGTTACCGCACGCACCACGTAAAAGGCGGCATGCAAGTTTTGTGTGATAACAGTATGCCACTCGTCAAGCGAGGTGCGATGGGCACTTTTGAGTAAGATACTCCCCACTGCAAGCACCACCGCATCGATACGGCCGTGGGTGTGGAGTAGACTCGTTAATGCCTGTTGGATAGATTCTGGCTGCGTGGCATCAACCGTGATGGCATGCGCCCCCAATTCACTGGCCAAGGCCGTGAGTGGTGCTTCGTTGCGGGCAGAAAGTACGAGCTGGGTCCGTGGTGCGAGGCGACGGGCAAGTGCCGCACCAATTCCACCCGTAGCCCCAATAATCCAAGTAACGGGCAGCTGATTTGTGGGTGTATCGACAGTCATGGGTGATTCTCATTTCTAACATAAACCACAAGGGCTCAGCATTTAGCCCTTGTGGTGTGTATTGCTATGATTCCTGCTGATTTGAATCAGTCAGTATTGACGTCTTGGTATTCCACAGTGACATCTGTCTTGATTAACTTGTTGTTTCCAAGCACATCACGCACTGCAATCCAAACTGTGTATGTACCCACAGGAATAGGGACACCGGTATATGAATTGATAATGATTGGCTGCATGTGTGCTTGGGCGGCACCGGTTTCAACAGGCAGATACTGTATGGTACGGGTAGCGCTGGTTATGAACCAATTTTGGTTAGCGGGTGGAAATAAGCCCGTACTATCGAGTAGAAAGGCTTGCGCATCTTCGATTATGTAAGCATCATCAACCCGAAACGATACCAATAGCATATTGGTCAACCGATTCATCACCGGTGTTGATACACGCACTTGTGATACCACGGGAGCATCTGTGTCGACTATGTCATTATTCACCGTCAGGATGATGCGTTGGGTCGTAGCCACATTATTAAATGCATCGATGGCATTGATTTCTACACTATATTCGCCACCGACCGCATTTGACGGAACGGCACACGTCACACCAAACATTGTACTGGAGAGTAGGTTTGATGTGGGATTGGTTTGTGTCACAGGGCTACCAAACACGTCATACCCACACCATTCCACCCAGCCCATCGGCCCCCCAATCACACGCAACCACGAGCTCACCGGTGAGGCATCATCAACAACCCACTCGAATGTGGCCGTCTCGCCCGCATTCACGCTCCGCGTCAACGCCATGGGCGCAAAGACGGGGGCCGTAGTATCAGGCAGACACCGACCGATAGTGGTGTCACTG
>CAISXI010000017.1 GCA_903889425.1 uncultured Roseiflexaceae bacterium
GCAAGACACCGGTGCGTATTATGGTGCTGGATTTGCGTTGAATCAGGGAATTTCACCGTATAATTTTGCTATCTGGCAACCATTATTACCCGACATTAGTACTGCGCCCTATATTTACCCACCATTTTGGGCAGTATTGTGGCGAATTCCGGCATCCTTGGATTGGGCGCTTGTGCGTTGGGGGATGACGGGGATTAATTTGGTGCTGTTTGGCTGGAGTATCCTCTTGCTTGGTCGTCATCTTGCGCTTACCCGCCGCCAATCGGCGGTGCTGATGATTAGTTTGCTGGTATCGGTGCCGTTGTTTGGGGTCTTTTTTTTAGGCCAAGTAGGATTAATTCTTGGATTATTGATGATTCTTGCGGTAGTACTCGCTCCCGTACATCCGTTTTGGGCCGGGTTTAGTATCGGGATTGCGAGTGGCCTTAAATTATTCCCCGTCATCATGGTCTGGCCACTCGACCGCACCTGGCGTCACTCTGGTCGGTGGGGAGTAGTCGCTGGCCTCGGGGCAACCATTCTCGTAGGGCTGATTGGGGCACCATTGACTATTTGGCAAGATTATGTGCAGGTGGGATTGCTCCCCGACGCCGGACCACCCCGCTGGTCAATGAATCGCAGTGGCATCTGGAACGTGTTGGATCGTACCTTTGCCGATCACGCCTACAAATTCGACCAGCACGATCAATTTTTTGCGGCGCTCTGGCCTCACCCTAACCTGATTACCCCGCTGGCCATAATCGTGAGCGTCATCCTCGTGGTCGTCACTTGGTTGGTGGTGCGGCGCACCAGTAATCATTGGTTGGCGAGTGGCGCAGTGCTGACACTATTGCTCATCGTCATGCCGTTCCAATCAAATCATTATCTCGTATTGGCCATGCTCCCCATCGCCGTGTTGCTCCGTGATGCCCGGAATTGGCCCGGATTAGTGGTGCTGTGCGTCTGTGATACCGCCGTCCGCTATCAATACAACACTACGTTGTTGGTGCATTCTACGTGGCCGGCCGCATTCGGTTTAATCGGGTTATTAGTGCTGTGGTGGTTGTCTATCCAGAGCATACAACGTACATTGTTGCCGCACACGGTTGAGCTAACCCCAATCACAGATATTGTTACTTAGGCGTTTTAGACTGCAGTGCGTTCGGCGATAACCCACAAAAAAACCACATCCTGACCATCTTCATCGGCATGCTCTTCGACGGCCGAGTGAATCGTCAGTCCAGCGGCTCGGAGCAGTTCGCGGTTCCGTTGGCTGTCATAGCCACTCCAATACATCGGCGCCCCCAACCAATCGTCAATATCACCAGGCATATCGTGGGCGATAAAACACCCCACAAACAATCCATTGGGGCGCAACCAACGGGTCATGCGCCCCAAAAAATCGCCTAGTTCTTCGCGGGGGAGGTGGATAAGCGAATAAAACGCACTAATCGCATCAAAAGACTCTGGCGGGAAGTGCATATTGCTCATATCGCCACAAATCACTTGGGCGCGCGGTACGTTGCGGGCTGCCAGTTTGGCTTGGACGGGCGAAATATCGACGGCGGTGACACGGTAGCGCTCTGCCAATTGTTTGGTAAACGGCAACCCATTGCCACATCCCAAATCAAGCAGTGGCATTCCCCGCGTGGCATGATCGAGCAACACTTGGATGTAGCGATCACGTTCTTCGATGCGTAGATTGGCTCCCCATTCTTGGAAGCGCAGGGCTATTTTGTCGTAACCACTGGCGACGATGCGCCGGGGATCAATAGGCGTGCTCATTTAATCAATTCCTCTAGTAATGATTTTTTGCGATTGGTTTGGCTGGGTTTGGCGTAGGTGGTGGTGCCGGCCGTTTGGAGTAAATCGACCAATTGACTATAGCCGTGCTCTGCGGGAGCCAACCAGATTTGTCCGGTGCCACGGAATACCTGTACGATCCCTTCGCCTGATGTGGCTAAGCCGATGACTGAATTGGTGGCGTTGTCGATTTGCTGGGTGATAACTCCTTTGCGCAACAGCACAATGTCGCCATCGACACGCAGTTCTTCGTTATTTAGGTCGACCCGGAGCACATCGCTGGCAGGGATGGGGCTTTGCACCACACACCAGCCACTGCCACTAATCCGGGTGCGCACCACTTCTTCTTTGCTGAAAATCAAGCTCGAGAGGTTTTTTTTGAATGCCAGACTCGTATCGACACCCTGCTCACTCGCGAGGTAACGTCCATCATCGACAATGGCTTCTTCGCCTGGTTGGATGCGGGCTAGTAAGTAGTGGTCAAAGGTCGGTTCCGTATAGATTTCACCGGTGCCATGGAAGGTGGTGCGAAATACCGATTCGTTGTTGAACCGCCGCTCTAACAAGCGTTTGAGCAATCCCCATGCCCCGCCGGCACTGGTATTGGTGGTAATATTGCCCCGACTAAACTGCAACATGCCGGGTTCGATGATGGCACTACCGTCATTGAGGGTAATCCGTAATTGGCGTAAACGCAGTCCCATTTGTTGGGCATAGTAGGCGATTGCGGCCAAATCCGGTCGGCGCGAGATGTTGACCGTAGGATATTCGAGTACCTCGACACTGCTCTGCACGCCGTCCATGCGAGCGATAACCGTCGCATTCATATGCTCTTCCTTCACGAAATCGATGCCGTATTGATAGTGTGCACGTAATACAGCACTCCCGTTATGGGTTGTTGCGGGGCGCTTTGATGGGAATGAAAATCGCAATCACTGTTGCCATTGGTCCCAACAAAACCCCGAGCACGATTGCAAACCACAACGAATGGTTTTTGCGGTAAATCACCGCCGCTGATAACGCCCCAAAGGCCGCCCAAATAAATAATGCAATGTTTGGATTAAAAATCCCCTGGTTCATGGAATTAATCCTTCTACATATTAGGAATATAACTGGAGTTGTTCGTTGATTGCCGGAATGTCCGCCATCGCAATTAATCCGAGTAGTGGTTGCGTGTTCGTGCCGTCTTGGGTAATCAGTACCGCATCAAGGTAGGTGCCACGCCGATCGTGTGCCGCGAAATAACCCACCACGTCGATTAAGGGTGTCTGGGCACTCACAAAAATCGCCGTATCACGTTGCGCCGCAAATTCGAGTACCGTACGTACCTGCACGGTGTCTAGCCGTAGGCTGGGATGGTGTTGCGCCCCTATCCAATAGGTGACATTGCGTACGGTGAGAATACCATGGTATTGGCCGTTTTCATAGACGGGTAATTGCGAATAATGTTGCGCATACATTCGTTGGGTTGCCACAGCGAGCGTCTCGTCGGCGTCTATCGTCCACACCGGTGAATGCATAAATTGCGTCACGAGCGCCGGTTGTAACAGCACATCACGAATATGGGCGATGCGCTCAACCGCCCATTGATTGGGCTCTGCCAGTACCTGACCACCACCACGCTCATGTACGATCACGTTGCGCAAGCGTGCAAAGGCCTTGAGGTCTTCGGCAAATACGCGCACCGCATGATTGGATTGGCGTAAGCTGTCGACGTGCTGGGTGAATGGGACGCCACGGGGGAGACCGCTGGTGTCTCCCAAAAACGTCTCGATGGCAATAAATGATTCGAGGAATTGTCGTGAATTGCTGTTCATTTCAATCTCTGATTAAGAAATCCGGTAAGTGCACCGATGACCCGTAAATCGATGGTATGCCCAATCGGGTATTCGACGTATTGCACCGCAAACCCGAGCTCCCGCAAGGCATCGCGGCTGCCCTGACCGTCACTGACGGGCACTACTTCGTCGAGCGTGCCGTGTACCACCAGGATGTCGCCATTACTTGGGGTCGTGGGGAGCGTGGGCGTAACCGCCAGTGGATTGATACCACTCATGATGACGGTGCCACGCACATCAGTACGGCTCAGTGCAACCAGCCCAGCCATCGCCCCTCCCTGGCTAAACCCCGCCACAAAGGTTTGTTGTGGGTCAGTACCATAAATGCGGATGGCCTCGTCGATGCTTTCGTTGAGCACCACCAAGGCTTGTTGGGCTTGGGTAACATCACAAATCAGGCCATTGCTACTTGGTTCAATGGCAAACCAGGCATTGGAGCCTGGCATGAGCATGAAGGGTGCGCGTAAACTTACGATTTGTAGTTGATCTGGTAAGTAGGGGGTGATTTGGAGCAGGTCTTCTTCGTTGCTGCCATAGCCATGGAGCAACACTAATAGGGGTGGTTTGGTGGTGGCAATGCGCGGGGCAAGTGCTTCGTGGCGCAGTGCCAAATCGGGAATATCGCTCATTGCTTAGACTTCTGTCGTAATAATTGCATCGGCTTCGATTTCGACCAACATGCGCGGGTCAATCATTTGGGCACGGACGAGGGTGTTTGCTGGGCGAATATCCCCAAAGATTGCACCATGGGCGCGGGCGACTGCTTCCCAATCGTCGATATTGGCCACAAATATCCGGGTGCGAATCACATCACTCAATTGGGCACCGGCGCTATTGAGGGCGGCTTCGATTTTGCGGATGATATAGGTGGCCTGTGCGCCGGCATCTCCCGGATGTTGGACTTCGCCGTCGGCATTCGATGCAGTGGTCCCCGATACTGCGACCTGCGCCCCAATGCGCACTGCCCGTGAATAACCGGCCATTGCTTCCCATGGCGTACCAGTTGAAATTTGTTGACGCATTGTGGGCTCACTTTCGGGTACAAGATGTCAATAAGTGCATATACCGCTAGCATACCATAAGGTCTGTCTGTCCTGAAATGTGTTTGGTTTATATAGAATCACCGTGGCAATCTGATTACGGCACACTATTGGGGTATGGTGCTCTTTACGACCTATGATAGTGATGGTAATATACACACAGACATACAGAGGAGCAGGTAGATGCAACGGATTGCCATCGTGATTGTCAACTACAACACCCGTGAATTATTACGGGCCTGTCTTGCCTCGATTCCAGCGGGTTTTGTGGCAGGGAGCTGTGATGTCTGGGTGGTTGATAATGGATCGAGTGATGATTCATTGGCAATGGTACGTGCCGAATTTCCTACCGTGCATTGTATTCAAAGCGACCATAATGGTGGCTTTGCGTATGCCAATAATTTGGCATTGCGACGCATTTTGGATGCGAGTGATGCACCAGAGTATGTGATGATCCTCAACCCCGATACCGTTGTTACGCCGCGGGCTTTCGACATATTAGTTGATTATCTGCGTGCGAATCCTACGGTGGGGATGGTTGGTCCGCGGTTATTATTACCTGACGGGTCGCTCGATTTGGCGTGCCGACGGTCGTTCCCTACGCCTGAAGTGTCGTTGTGGCGGATGACCGGGTTATCACGGTTATTCCCACACAGCCCACGATTTGGGCGGTATAATATGACATTTGTTGACCCTAGTCACACGATTGCCGTCGATGCCTTGGTGGGTGCCTGTATGTTGATGCCGACGGCGGTGGTGCGTGAAGTGGGCTTGCTTGACGAGACCTACTTTATGTATGGCGAAGACCTCGATTGGTGTTATCGCTTCAAGCAGTATGGCTGGCAGATTGTGTATGTGGCTGATGCCATCGTGCATCATGTCAAACGTGCCTCGAGTCGACAGCAGCCGGTACAGACGATTCATTATTTTTATGATGCCATGCGGATTTTCTTCCGGCGCTATTATGCCGCTACGACCCCAACGGTGATTTGTTGGGTTATTGAAACTGGGATTACGTTAAAGGAGCAGGTGAGTCTTGCCCGCAATTACTTCCGCCCTCCACGACCTGCCCGAAGAGTCGATTAATCATATGTTGTGGCGATTATGGCGTAATCGAATACTGGTAATTTTGGCGGCGGTAGCGGCAGATGTCGTTGCCACCAATAGTGCGTTATTGCTGATTTACTGGTTTATTCGTCCGCTCAATATCGAAGGCCAAGCACAATTTGACAACACCCCGCAGTCGGCGGTGTGGTTTTTTGTGGTGCTTCTCAATGCGGTGTTTTTTGTGACCTATGAAGTATCCGGCATGTATCGGCTCCCCCGTGGGATGTCACGTATCGATGAAAGTTTCAAAACCGTGGCAACGGTTACTACTGGTGTCGGTGTCGTTTATTTGCTGAATTTAGTCATCCCACAATTTGGCTTGATTAATGTGCCGATTGGCACCGCGGCGTTGCTGGGGGGATGGGGTGTCTTGCTCGTAATGGCAGTGCTGTTGCGGTTTGTCTATCGCTCCAACCTCGCAAATATTCGGCGCCGCAATATCGATGTGCGCCGGGTGTTGATTATTGGCGCCCTCGAACCAGGCCAACTCGTCTATCGTTCGTTGATGCGCGATTTGAGTCTCGGCTATCGTGTGGTCGGATTTGCGTCTGATGCTATTAGCGTTGGTGCGACGGTATACGATGCGACAGTACTATGTACGTTTGCAGATATGGGTGAAACAATCCGTAATCATGATATTGATTTGGTTATCGTCGCATTATCGGGACGGGCCTCGACGGAATTGTTTGATATTATTATGCGTGCCGAAGATGCGCACGTCGAAGTCAAACTCTATCCCGATGCCTTTACCTTGATTACCAATAACGTGGTCTCTGATAACGATATTACCGGCTTACCATTGCTTAACGTCCGCAATGGCGCCCTTGCCAATCCATTGAATCAGGCGCTAAAGCGGGCATTTGATATGGTGTTTGCGTCACTCGTATTGTTGGTTGCGTCGCCACTCATGATGCTGATTGCACTCTTGATTAAACTCGAATCCCCCGGCCCGGTCTTCTTTGTGCAATCACGCGTCGGCATGGATGGTGCGCCATTCCCCACTATCAAGTTCCGCACGATGCGTTCGGATGCTGCCCAAATCGCGAGTTGGACCACCAAAGACGACCCCCGCCGCACCCGTATCGGTAGTTTTTTGCGCAAAACATCACTCGACGAATTACCCAATTTTATTAACGTTATTCGCGGCGAAATGAGCGTGGTTGGCCCGCGCCCGGAGCAGTCTGTATGGGTCGAGCGCTTCCGCCAAGAAATACCCCACTACATGCGCCGTCACAAACAAAAAGCCGGTATTACCGGCTGGGCCCAAGCCAACGGATTGCGCGGTGACACCAGTATTGAAGACCGCACCCGTTACGATTTATACTATGTAGAGAATTGGTCGTTACTTTTCGACATCAAGATTTGTATACGCACCTTTGTCGATATTGCAACTGGCCGTAATAAGGGATATTGAACACGATGACAATGAACGAACTACACAACCTGACCATTGCAGACATGCGTAGCCGCCTCGATGCCGGCGATGTCACTGCGGTACAACTCACCGATGCCCTGTTGACCCGGATTGCCAGCCATGATGGCTCGATTGGTGCCTATTTACACGTCGACAGCGACGGTGCCCACCAACAAGCGCGCGCCGCAGATGCCCGCATTCAGGCGGGCGAACGGGGTGGCTTGCTGGGGATCCCGTTAGGCATCAAAGACGTCTTGTCGACCACTGGCTTGCCCACCACCAGTGGCTCCAAAGTCCTCGAAAACTACCGCCCACCCTACGACGCCACTGCCGTTGCCCGCCTCAAGTCCCAAGGGGCCGTGTTGCTCGGCAAGCTCAATTGTGACGAATTCGCCATGGGCTCTTCCACCGAAAATAGCGCCTATCAACTGACCCGTAACCCATGGAATACCGATTGCGTGCCTGGTGGTTCGAGTGGTGGCTCTGCCGCAGCCGTGGCCGCTGGCTTGGCCGCCGGTACCTTGGGTACCGATACCGGCGGCAGCATCCGCCAACCCGCCTCGCTCTGTGGTATTACCGGCCTCAAACCGACGTATGGCCGGGTATCACGCTATGGCTTGATCGCCTTTGCGTCATCGCTCGACCAAATCGGCCCGATGGCCTGGACCGCCCGCGACTGCGCCATGATGCTCAACGGTATCGCCGGGCATGACGGGTACGACGCTACCTCGGCTCCCACCGCCGTCCCCGATTACGTGGCA
>CAISXI010000018.1 GCA_903889425.1 uncultured Roseiflexaceae bacterium
CATTGCGGCGATTCAGCGGAGCCACCCTGAATTGGTGCTTTATCAGACCGAGCAAGAATGTGGTGATGGCCGCAACGATTGGCGCTATTGTCGCTATGCCTGGTCGCTGTTGAAACATTTTTTGAGTCATGGCACCCACGCCTATCAATACTGGAACATTGCGCTACGCCACGGTGGCATCAGTCGCTGGGGCTGGGCGCAAAACTCGTTGGTGACGGTGGATCAGGCCACCCGCACCTTTACCTACAATCACGAATATTATCTAATCAAGCATGTCAGCCATTTTGTGCAACCAGGGGCACAACGGGTGACTACGATGAGCTATACCGGCTACGAAAACCAGCTGGCCTTTGTGAATCCCGATGGTAGTATCGTGATTGTCATCCACAACGATATGCACGAACCAATGCCGGTGGGAATTATGATTGGTGCGCAGGTCATCAATGTGACACTGCCTGCTGATTCGTTTAGCACGATTGTGGTGCCAAAAGTGTGAGGCGGGTGCGAGGCATGCCTCGCACGTGCGAGGTATGCCTCGCACTTCAGTTTGCAATACGTGGCGCAACAGCGTATACTGAAAGGCATATTGTTGACTTGTAATTTCCGGGAGGGGGGTGACCTACGCGCATGAAAATCGAACGCCGTGATGGTGAGAGCATTGAACAACTGCTTCGCCGCTTTAACAAGGTTGTCGTTGCCGAGCGCATCACCAAGACCTACCGCGAAAAGATGGCATTTGTCTCGAAGAGCGAACAACGCAAAGAGAAAGTTCGCCGTGCTGAACGCAATCGTCGCAAGAAGATGGCACAGACCGGTCACTAGCATCTGTTTTTTGCATATTCAAGCCGTTCCGGTCGTTACCGGAGCGGCTTTGGTATGTTTATTCTACAATACGTTTATTGAGTGACAGATAGGGAATGGATTTACTATGTTTGACCGCCTCAAGACCGTTGTAACTCGTTACGACGAATTAACCCAGCAATTGGCCGACCAAGCCGTGCTTGGCGATATCACGCGCTTGCAACAAATTGCCCGTGAGCAACGCGAGCTTGAGTTGGTTGTGACGTCGTACCAACGCTATGCCCGCATCGAACAACAACTCATCGACGCCCAAACCATGTTTAACGAAAACGCCGATGACGCCGATTTGCGCGCCATGGCCCAAGAAGAACTCGCCACCCTCAATGCCGAGCGCGAGCAACTCGAACAATCTCTCAAACTACTGTTGCTTCCCCGTGACCCCAACGACGAGCGCAGCGTGATTATGGAATTGCGCCAAGGCGAAGGTGGCGACGAGTCGGCCCTGTTTGCGGCCGACCTCTACCGCATGTACTTGCGCTATGCCGAGCGGGTGGGCTGGAAGGTCGAATTGCTCAATTCCAGCGAAAACGGTATCGGTGGCTACAAAGAAGTCTCGCTCGAAATCCATGGCGACGGCGCCTATAGCCGCCTCAAATACGAAGGGGGCGTCCATCGCGTGCAACGCGTGCCAGCCACCGAAGCCCGTGGCCGCATCCACACCTCTACTGCCACCGTGGCCGTGTTGCCAAAACTCGATGATGATGGCGCAGTTGATATCAAACAAGAAGACCTGCGCATCGACGTCTTTCGTTCGGGTGGGCATGGTGGCCAAGGGGTCAACACCACCGACTCGGCCGTGCGGATTGTCTACAAAGGGGGCACGCCCGACGAAATGGTGGTGACCTGTCAAGATGGCCGTTCACAACTCAAAAACAAAGAAAAAGCGATGGGTGTGTTGCGGGCTCGCTTGTTTGCCATCCAAGAAGCCAAACGTGCCAAGGCCTTGGGTGAATCGCGGCTGGCTCAAGTGGGCACGGGCGAACGCGCCGAAAAAATCCGCACCTACAACTTCCCCCAAGACCGCATCACCGACCACCGCGTGGGCCAGAGTTTTTCCAACTTGCCTGCAGTGCTCGATGGTGATATCGAACGGATGATTGATGCCTTGACGGTGTACGACAACTCCGAACGCTTGCGCGCCGTCGGTGTCGACGCCTAATCTAAAGGGGCGCTGATGAGCAATTTGCATTCGCGGATGTTGCTCAGGCAACGCCTGCGCCAACTAATCTTGATGCGCGAAACCGGCCCCAAGCGCCCCGCCTGGCATCTGCAACGGGCCCGCTTGATTTGGGGATTGCACGACACCCTTGCCGCCCTTGATGGAGGAGAAACGCCTATGTTTCCGCAAACACTCATTGATTACCTGACGCCCCAACTCCCCACCTACATCGAGCAATTGCGCCAGTTGTGCGCCATCGAATGCCCCAGCGAATCCAAACCGGGCGTCGATGAGGCCGGTGATTGGGTGGCCCGTTGGGCCCGGCAACGGGGCTGGGAACTCAAGCGCTGGAAGGACGATCGCGCCGGCGATACCATTGCCTTTACCATCCGTGGCCGCAGTGGTCCGCGTATTTTGTTGGCAGCCCACCTCGACACCGTCTATCCCGTAGGAATCGCCGCCCAACGCCCCATGCGTATCGAGGGCGACACCTTGTTTGCGCCCGGGTCGTGCGACAACAAAAGTGGTTTGTTGTCGGCCTTGTATGCCATGGCGGCCCTCGAAGAATGTGGTGGCCTCGGCAATATTGGGGCGATTACCTTGCTGTGTGGTGGCGATGAAGAAACCGATATGCGGGTGTCGCGCCTGGCCTTTGCCGAACTCGCCCCGCAACACGACGTGGCCTTGGTGCTCGAAGCAGGTCGCGAAAACGGCGATATTGTCAGTGCCCGCAAAGGTGGTGGCTTTTTTGGCTTCGAGGTGCACGGCAAAGCGGCTCACGCCGGTGTCGAACCGCACAAAGGGGCCAACGCCATTGTGCAACTGGCACACCAAAGTGTGGCGTTGCATGCCCTCAACGGCCTGCGCCTAGGCGTGACGGTCAATGTGGGCGTGGTCAGTGGGGGCACGGTGTCAAACACGGTGCCCGATTATGCCAGCGCCAAAATCGACGTGCGGATTGTCGATCCCGCCGACCAAGACGTGGTCACTGCGGCGATTTTGCAAATAGCTGCCACCAATCATGTGGCAGGGACGGCCACCACCGTCACCGGCGGCTTCAAAGTACCGGCGATGGCCTGCACCCCTCAAATCGCCCAGATTGCCGCCGTCGCCAAACAGGCGGCGCTCGATCTCGGCTTTAGCACCAACGATGCCCATACCGGCGGTATGTCGTACGCCAATTATTTGGCCGAACTAGGCTTGCCGG
The DNA here is from genome assembly GCA_903889425.1 of uncultured Roseiflexaceae bacterium. Classification (GTDB taxonomy): domain Bacteria; phylum Chloroflexota; class Chloroflexia; order Chloroflexales; family Roseiflexaceae; genus UBA965. The sequence continues at coordinate 3,228 of CAISXI010000018.1, forward strand.
TGATTGATGGCCTCGGCCCGGTGGGTGGCAACGACCATAGCCCGCGTGAATACATCAGTGTGGCCAGTATCGTGCCCCGCACGGCGTTGCTGGCGTTGTTGATGACGCGCCTCAAGGATGTGGTGGCAACGGCGTAAGTGAGATAGTAAAAACACCCCCTGTGACATTTTTTGTCGCAGGGGGTGTTTTTGTGGATGCGAGATTGCTAGCCTACCACGGGGACTCGACATCGAGATCGTAGCTCACCGTCCAATTTTCGGGTTGGTCGACGTATCTGACATTGACCATGGCACCGGCTTGGGCACACCACGAGTCACCCCACCAGCGCCCGCCCCACGACGTCCAGGTTTGTGGTTCACAATCACCGATACCACCGGCTAGCCAGGCTTGACCGTTAAAGGTCATCACTGGGCCTACTGAGGAGATTTCGAGTGACAATTGTCCGGCGGCACTCACCAAACAGGCCACTTCAGCCGAGACGCGGGCGCTGAGGTAGCCGCCCCATGATTCGGTACCTACTGAGGGCGCAATTTGTTTGAAGTACCAGCCCCGGATTTCGCCGGTGGCAATCACTTCGAGCGTACACCCGTTGTTGTAGATGGGTACACTAATCGCCACACTGATGTAGAGCCCCGAGTATATGGCCGACGTGCCTTTATCGGCAGACAGTTTACTCATCAAGGTGGGATATTGGGCAATTAATACGGCCGAATTGGTGGGCAGTGTGCCCACCAGGAATTGCACCGACGCCCCCACGTTTTTGAACTTGCCCGTGCCATTAAAGCCAAAGTAGCCAATCAATGTCGAGTTGTATTCACCGATACCAAACACCACGCCGATGTTTTGGAATTCCACCGAGGCGAGGGTGACGTTGTAGACCTTGATACCCCCTTCGATACGGCGACTGCCCGATGCCGTGCCAATCACTAATTGTACATCGAAGTACACGTTATTTGACAGTAAGTCGGACCGGATGTTGTTGGCGAGGATGATGATTTCGCCGTCACTGTTGAGGTTGAGCGAGACCCGGTCGACATGCAACAAGGTATCGCTGCCACAACTGCTACCGGTGCCTGCTCGTTTGATGTCCATGTAGCTACCAAACGCCAGCTCGGTCATTTTGAAGTCACCAGCAGAGGTGATTTGGAATGACGCCGCCCCATGGCCATTTTTCAAGGTGGTACAGGTTTTTTCCAGTACCGTGCCTTGTTTGAGGGGCGTGATGCCTTTGCTGGTGGTATCAGTGTATTCTTCGGTGCCGACGGCTGCCTTGAGTTTGGGCTCGAGGAAGTCAAAGACGTTTTGGTAGTCGTTTTCACCCGTCAATGCCGGACTGCCAGGCACATTGCCCCAGGTATAGGTGATGCTGTTTTGGGTATATCCCGTCCAAAGGTCTTGGAGCAGGTCGACGGGGTCGTTGTTGTCGTTGCTGCCGTCATAAGTGCCATAGCCAAAGGTTTTGGACCAGGTTTTGACGTCGTCTTTGACATCATTCCAGGCTGCATACGATTTAAATCCGGTGTTGCTACTATTGGGGCGATGGGTGGCCAAGGCCCGCAACGCCGCTTGGCTGGCACTATAGCCGAGGTAGAGGCCGATGTCGGTGGTAAAGACCCCACTCTTGAGCCGCCCATTCACCACTACCGAAATATCAGTTTTGAACAACTCGGCAGGTGCTGGCAAAATCGACTGCTTGACCATCATACCGGCTAGTACGCCACCCGATTTGTTGGCAATAAAGACCAAGGGCAAGGGGAGGTCGATGCGAGTGCTGCCTTGATCCCACACCCATTGGGCGATGACCGGATTCCACAGCGTGTCGCCTTCATCGCTGCCGTCACCGGCGGTACCGACACTACCATCGCCTGCTGGTAGCTCGGGCTCGATGGAGCTCGGTCGGGCACTCCCCACACTAGCAGGGGTGCCGGCGCCGTTGATACAAGTGATGGTGGCAGAGGGGACGCACTTTTCGGTTTCACCGAAATACGACATGCCGGTGTTGCCGTCGAGTACTTGCAAGCCACAGCCAACGGCATCGGGTACCGCAGTGGCACAGGCATAGAGTGAATCCGAGGTCAGGTTGCCCGTACTATCTTTGAGTTTGTTGGGGATGCCGCCGACAATCGGCCCAAAGCCGAGGGTGGCTGGTTTGGCAGTGGGGTTGAGTAATTCGATGTGGTAACGATTAAGCAAGACGTCGTTGGGGGTAAACGGCATACCACTAACATAAATCTCGGGTGGGGTGGCGATGGTGATGTTGCCATAATCGCCATCGGGGAGCCATTCGCTGACGGCATTAATCCGGGCGGCATTGCCGTTTTTGTCACGGGCGGCCTTGGGCATGATATCACCAGACAATTGCAAAATCATCGG
>CAISXI010000019.1 GCA_903889425.1 uncultured Roseiflexaceae bacterium
AACTCCCCCTGCAACTCGGCAACCACCTGCGATCCCGGGTATATGCCGATGTGTTGTTTGTACCCTGCAAAATGCACGATATTTTTGCCGTTGATTTTGTAGGTTGGCATTGCGTAGCTGATGGCCTCGCGTGCCTCAGGCAACAACGCACTGATTTGGGCACGTACTTGGTGCAAAATCACTTGTAATGCCGGTGATTGTGCCGCAATATAGGCGTCGATGGTTGCATATGATTGCATCGTCACCACCCTATTGATCTTGGGGGTAGCGCCCCTTCAACGGTTGCACCAATTCAATCGGATTGCCGTCGGGGTCTTTGAAAAAGCCAATTCGCACCGCATGGTTTTCGGGGAAATTAAACGGCGGAATGTGAAATACCACACCTTTGGCCGTCAATTCTGCCGCTACCGCATCGATATCATCCACTTCAAAGGCGAAATGGTCCCAGCCGCCATTGGTGCCCGCCACATGTGTTTCACGTGAAACGAGTTCGATGGTGAGTGGGCCGGTTTTGAGGAAAATAATATCCTTGCCGACGAACTTCCCCACCACTTCCAACCCCAACACTTCGGTATAAAACTGCTTCATGGCGGCGAAATTTGCCGTTACCACGGCGACGTGGTGGACTGCTGAGAGTTTCATGCGTTGTTCCTTTTCAACAAAATAAGAGATGCAGATATCATAACACTTTGACATGGTGCTACGACTAAATGCGGTAACGGTACAACTGCGCTCATGACCGTTTTTGATGCGCGTTCCTAATCTGTCCGAGTGCGCGTATAGTGCATCACCATCGTGCCACTCGGTGTGGCAATACTTTCGACAACCTGGAATGCCATCGGAATCGTGCCTGTGCCAAACAAGCGCTTGCCGGTGCCCAATGTCAACGGGTAGACTATCAACCACAAGGCATCGACCAAATCATGGGCGAGCAGGGTTTGCACGAAGTCGCTACTGCCCCATACATGGATGTCGCGCCCAGGTTGTTGTTTGAGCTGCGCCACCTGCGCCGCTACATCGCCCTGCAAAAAAACGGCTGGTTGCCAAGTGGTTGTGGTACGGGTGTTGGAAGCCACATATTTGGTGGCGGCGTTGACTTCGGGCCAAAAGGTTTGATTTGGCCAATACGGCTCCCAAATCTCGAAGGTATGGCGTCCCACCAACAGGTCAAAGGAGGAGTGCATCTTTTGGCGCAAGGCCGTACCCAACACCTCGTCAGAGTAGCGCCCAATCCAACCACCATGCGTGAACCCGCCACTGCGATCTTCGTCGGGACCACCAGGGGCTTGGATAATGCCATCCATTGAGATGTGTTCGAGTACGGTAATCGTACGCATAATCAGCCTTCCTTTAATGCGCTTTAATCGATTACAGTATAGCAAATCGATGAAGGAGGAAGCGTGAAGCATGAAGTCGGAAGTAACCAACATCTCCGCGTGCTCCGCGCCTCCGCGTGAGATAAATCGGCATCTTGCATTGATCGACATTTATCGGAATGATATACCCGACCACTGGGAGATTGCACAGTCGCTTCGCTCCCATGCAATGACACATGGTATGTCTCTGCGGTCTCTGCGCCCTCTGTGCGAGATAAGCGAGATGCCTCCGCGTGAGATAAATAACATAGTCCAATTCACGGTAAAATAGCACCACTAGCTTTAATTAGGGAAAAACACCATGTCAACAACATTATTTACCGTAGATGCCTTTACCAATCAGCCCTTTGCCGGCAACCCTGCCGCGGTCTGCCCACTCGACGGCCCCCGTGATGCAGTCTGGATGCAACAGGTTGCCTTCGAGATGAATTTGTCCGAGACCGCATTCCTGTGGAAGCAAGGCGATGTGTGGAGTTTGCGCTGGTTTACGCCCACCGTCGAAGTTGATTTGTGTGGCCACGCCACACTTGCGAGTGCCCATATCCTCTGGGCCCACGGCTACGCCGACCCCAGCGAAGCACTCCAATTCACCACCCGTAGCGGAATTTTAACTGCCAGCTATGCCGACGGCTGGATTACCCTCGACTTCCCCAATGAAGCCCCGCACCAAATTGATTCATTTGCGGCGCTCAACGAAGCCTTGGGATTTACGCCGCTGTGGGTTGGCCAAAATCGCATGGATATTATGGTACTGGTAGAAACTGAAGCCCAAGTCGTTGACTATATCCCCGATCATGTCCGGCTGGCCACAGTCGACACCCGCGGGATTATTTTGACGGCACCAAGTAGCACGGCCGGGATTGATTTTGTATCGCGGTTTTTTGGGGCAGGGGCAGGCATCGGCGAAGACCCCGTCACAGGCTCGGCGCATTGTTGTTTGGCACCCTATTGGGGCGAGATTTTGGGCAAAACGGAACTCATCGGCGCGCAACGCTCGGCCCGGGGTGGAATTGTGCGGACAAAATTAGTCGGCGACCGCGTCAAGCTCATCGGCCAAGCCATCACCATCATGCAGGCCCAATTATTCGTGTAGGGCGCCACAATACTCACGCTCGCATATCAAAGAGGATAGTACGA
>CAISXI010000020.1 GCA_903889425.1 uncultured Roseiflexaceae bacterium
ACCAACGAACAAGTCAATGTCTATGTCGATGGCAACCTCATCGTCAGCAAAACAATTGCCGGGCATTGGAATAATGCGGTACTCGGCATGGGTGCGTTGACTGGGTTAAATGCGTATACTGGGATTACCGGCAGCACCACTGCGGCAGTAAATACCCTCGTCGATGACCTTGCCATCTTTACCACGGCACTAACGAGTGCTAAGGTCAATGACTATACATTTGGCTATAGCACGGTGTATCACGAGTCATTTGATGATGCCAATGCGGGCATCAATGCCACCACTCGTGACGAATCCCCCTATCAGCAACCAAGTACGATTACCAGTGGGGATACCAACCTCACCCGGGTTATCGGCACAGTCGGGACCGCGGCAATTGCCTTTGACGGCAACGACGAAATCGTCCATCGCGACGACAATTTACTGACCTTCGCAGATTACAACCAACCGTGGAGTGTGTCGGCCTGGGTCACCCCCAAAACCAGTGGCAGTACGGCCACCATTGTCAAAGGGATGTTCAACGGGTATACCTATGAACTGTCATTGAATGGCGGCAAGCCACGCTTTACCATGGCGGGTATTGTACTTCAATCAAATAGCCAAGTAGCGACATCTAGTGCCAGCCATATCGTCATCAGTTCGACTGGCAGCACGGCCTCGATGTTTGTCAATGGTACAAGTGTTGTGACACCGGTATCGACTAGTGTTGGCACACCGGTACTGAATCGCAACGCCACCACCATTCCATTCACCACTAAATCACAATCAGCCGTTGATTCGTACGTCGCCAACAATGCCTATGATGGCAATCTCGACACTTACGCCCAAGTGCCGAATATGCGAGAGCCGTTTTGGCAAGCAATTAACAGCAACAATACACCTATCAACCAAATCACCATTTATAGTCGGGTCGCGGGTCAATCTCTCTATAACTTTATTGTTGAGATTTTCAACACCGCCGGAGTCGTGCAATGGTCACAAACCATCCCTGGCACGGTCAGCGACCACATCACCATCCCTGTCCCCAATGGCATTAGTGGGGCACAGGTGCGTATTCGCGCAACGGGAATTCGCTCACTGACCATCAATGAAGTGCAAATCTCACAATCACCGACCATCACCATTGGCACAAACTTTAATGGCATCATCGATGATGTACGTGTCTATCGCCGGGCGCTCAACAGCGACGACATTACCCGATTGCGGGCGATGGCGTGGCAAGCAAGTACCCTCACGCAACGTATCGATGGCTATAGCTGGCAACGATCGCAAGTCAGCAATATCGAAGCCAATGCCAGCATCCAGAGTATGGCACTCGACAACAACGGTAATTCTCAAGTAACCATTGGTGAAACACCACTGTGGAATGGCAATATCGATACCCAAGCACCCCGCGTGGTGGCAAGCAACACGAACGGCAACTACACCGTCGCGGTTACCGATCGCAACCTCGACACCACCCAAATCAATACCCCGTGTGGCGCCAAGCTGACCCTCCAAGAGCAAAAGCCGAGTTCACTGTGGTTCTTGCAACACATGAGTGTCTTTGATGGTACCTACAATATCCCCACCAACGTCACGGGCACGTGTGCGCTGAGCGACAGTCCCGAAATCGTGCGTACCAATAGTCAGGTGATTAGTGCGACTACCGCATTGGTATACGGGTTGCGCTATGCCTATATCGGGGGCAACAATCAACTTTCGACTGTCGATGTGCGGTCTGGGCGGTCAATGCTGCTCCGCAGTACCACCGTGCCCGGCACAATTACCCAGATGATGGTCAATGAGTCACGGAAAAAACTGTACGTCATCAGTATCGCAAATTCGCTCACCACGCTCCAAGTGTTTGATATATTTACCACTCCCACGAATCCCATTCTATTGGGAACGCTGCCCATCGAACTCCCACTTGGCACCACAATTAGCGAGCTCGGGATTACTAGCGGTGCAAGCAATGCAGATACATTTGCAGTACTGGGTGACTCAAGTACCCCCCAGAATCTGATTAGCATCAATGTCAGCGACCCACGCAACCCGATCCGGGCGGCTATAACGGTTGGGGCACCACAGCTGGGTTATGACTTGGCTGCCAAAAACAACATCGTGGTAACCGCCAATGGTGATGCCGGTGTAGTCATCTATCTCATGGATTCGTCGGGGGGATTAGATGCAGTCACCCAATACACGCCGGATGGGTATAGTCACCGAGTCTTTATGTTTGGGAGTAATCTGTATATAGTTACCGATGATGAACCCTATGACGGGACAACTGCACCAACTACCGCCAATACCGTTCGGACGATTCCGTTGATTGATTCGGTATCAGACGGCACTGCCACACTAACAACTCTCATCAGCGAACGTAACAGCTATATGCACACATCACCCCAGAGTGATGATAATGTGTCGTGGTACCGCATCAGCGACGTCGCCATGTACAGCGCCAATGA
>CAISXI010000021.1 GCA_903889425.1 uncultured Roseiflexaceae bacterium
CGTAGCATTTTGATGAGTTGGAATGAATTCACATCAAGGACGTTTTTAGCATCGGGATGATCACCGATTTTGGGGTGATCACCCGTCATCGCCAAAATATTGGTCACGCCACAGGTTGCCCCACCCAACGCATCCGACTGCAATGCAATCCGATTGCGGTGCTGGCAGGTCATCTGGGCGATGACTTCATAGCCTTGTTGGCGCAACAAAATCGCTGCCGTCATGGCCGACATGCGACCAAGCCCGCGCTGATTATCGGTCAAATTGAGGGCATCGACGGCGGGGGCCAGGTTGCTGGCAACCCGTAATAACGTAGCAGGCGAGGCACCCCGAGGTGGGGCAATTTCGCCCGTCACCACCGTTTGGCCACTGGCTAATTGTTCTTGGAGACGACTATAGTACACACAGGCTCCTTACATGCGTCACGGCCACCGGAATTGTCCGGTAGCCGTGTTTTTCAATACCGGAAAAGTCATTTATTGCGCGACACCCACCGCTTTGGTGAGCCCGATCATTTCCACACTACGCGTGCCATCACGCTCCACCCACACCCCACATTCACTGCCGTCTTGGCTTTCACCGAGGGTCACCGTGGTGCCATCAAACTTCAAGGCCGGGTGATACCACTTGTAGACCTTCTCGGCTTCGCCCACCACGTAGTGGCCAATCAACGAACGGCGGAAGCGGTCATTACTACGGTTTGGCAAACTGCCATGGATCAACTGCCCATTAAAAAACAGCACATCGCCGGCCTGCATTATCACCGGCGCCACTGCCATGCCTTCGGGCACGGGTACCGTCACATCGGTGAAGCTTTGGGTCGCGTCGGCAGCAATCGTACACAGCACTGGCAGATTGTGACTGCCGGGGACTACTTGCAGACAGCCGTTTTCTTCATCGCAATCATCGAGTGCCAGCCAGGCCGCCACACAGGTGCCCGGCTCGACCCGTAGGTAATACTGGTCTTGGTGCAAGGCTTGACCGCGAGCAGTAGGTGGTTTGAAATAAATCATCGACTGCACGGCGTAGGGCTCACTGCCCAAAATAGCCGTCATGGCGACTTTGAGGCGACTATCCAACAAAAACTGCAGGGTCACTTCGTCCCAGCGATGCATTTGCAACATGCGCGGGAAGCGTTTGAGCGGGTCATGTTCGTCTTTGACCCCATTCACCTCCGCCTTGGCACGTTTTTCCACATTGAGTTGCAGGTAATGCGCTTGCATGTGGGCGACTTCGGCTGGCGAAAACAGCCCCCGGACGATGGTATATCCTGAATTCGCAAATTCATTGGTATGTGCGTCGTACATCATTGTGCTCCACAAATTCAACCGAAATCAGTCAACAAACAACGGCGACATTTGTTGCAACTTGAGCAACTGTTCCATGGCCAACTCTGATGGCGCATGTACAAAGCGCTCGGCGGCATCAAAGACCCGAGGCAAAATGTTGACATCACCCACCGTATTCAAAAAGACACCCTTGCGACCCAACACCCAATGGGCGGCAGTGTCGATTTGGGCTTGTTCGGTCAAGGGCTCGTACCAGGTGGCGCTGTAGCGGTCGATTCCTTCGGCCCACGGGCGGCGCACGATGGCTTTGATGGTTTGTACCGCCACATTGCGCTCGCGGCAGCGGTTGAGCAGTTTTTCAAAATGAGCAGCGTACTCAGGATTTTGCATCATGATGTAGCTATAAGGCAACAACACGCTATCGAAGTCAAAGCGCTCCAGCGATTCAAAATGGCGCTTGGCCACTTGCACGCCGTGGCCGGTCACGCCGATGTACTTGACCAGACCCTCTTTTTGGGCTTCGACACAGGCTTTGAGAGCGCCGTCGGGACCCATGGCGACGTCCCATTCGGCTTGGTCGACCAAATTGTGCAACTGGATCAACTCGATGTGGTCGACCCCCATGCGTTTAAGCGAGGTGCGGATTTGGTCGCGGGCGGCGGCATAGCTGCGTTCGCCAGTTTTGGTGGCCAAAAAGAAGCGATCGCGGCGGCCATGGCTAAACCAGGGCTTAATGCGGTCTTCGGAAGCGCCGTAGCTGGCGGCAGTGTCGATATGGTTAATCCCATGTTCAATCAACAATTCGAGGGTGGCGTCGGCAGTTTTTTGGTCGACATTGCCCAAGGCAGCCGCACCAAAAATCGTCTTGGTGCTCATATGGCCAGTGCGCCCAAATACTTGTGTTGCAATCATTACAGTAGCTCCTTTTCATTCAATAATCACAGTGTACCATATGCCCGTTGCGGGCAACAGTGTCGGTTAGCGCCGCACAAAATCCTCGTGCATGATGCGATCAAAACAGTCCAGCAGGTAATCGGCGTTATCGGCATC
>CAISXI010000022.1 GCA_903889425.1 uncultured Roseiflexaceae bacterium
CCGTGGCAGTCGATGTGGGTCCAGCTGTCGACGGCAATACCGGGCTGGTCAAACCACGCTGGCTGACTGTTGAGTGCGGCGGGTTTGATGGCGGTCACGAGGCGCTGGTGGTGCTTGGATTGCTCGTTGCAACGCCCAAATAGTGCCTTGACATCGCTGGCAGCGATTTTGCCACCGGCGTCGTTGGCGCCACAGGCCACCAGCACGCCCCCCGGCGCCAACAGTGCCCAGGCCTGACAGAGGCGCTGGCGCCAGGCTTCGCGGGTGGGAGGCACTTCGATCAGGATGGTCTGGTAGTGGCCGGGTATTAGGGTAGTGGCATCTGCCCGGAGCGTGACGGCCGGCGCGGTGTGGGCGATACTGGCGGCTATCCCGGCATGGCGGGTTATGACGGCGATTTGGCGATTGGGGAAGGCCAGCGCCGGCAGACCAAAGGCCACATCGAAGCAACAGATGGGGTCGGCGTATTTGGCGCATTCGTGGGCCAGCAATAGTGCCGCCGGCGATACGTCGGGGCCACCGGGCAAGCCGGGGCGGGCGTGATATGTCACAACGCGCCCCGCCACCGTAGTGGTCGAGGCGCGCCATTGGGAGTGGGGCGAGGGTTGGGCGGTCAATGTTTAGGCTTCCCCAGTTCAATCGAGCGTTCAAAGGCGGCCCGCACGCCATCGCTGATGGCACTGCGCAAGCCGGCTTTTTCCATGGCGTTGAGCCCAGCGGCAGTGGTGCCTGCCGGCGAGGTGACATCGTTGCGGAGCTCGGCGGGGTGTTTGGGGCTGGCCATGGCGTAGCGCATCGAGCCGAGCAAGTTTTGTTCGGCTAGTTGTTTGGCCAAGGGGCGGGGCAACCCAATCGCCACGCCGGCGTCGATCATCGCTTCGAGGATTAGGAAGACGTAGCCGGGGCCGCTGCCCGAAATGGCCGTGACATGGTTGATGTAGTGTTCGTCGTCGACATAGACGGCCTGGCCGAACGATTCGAGCACCTGTTGCGCCAAGGCTTTTTGGCTGGCGCTGACGGCCGGCGCGGCGGTCCAGCCCGAAATCCCGGCGCCAATCATGGCGGGGGTATTGGGCATGGCACGCACCACGGCGGGGTGGTTGAGGCCGTCGCGCAGGGTGGCGATGGTGATGCCCGCCATAATCGACAAGACCACGGCGCTGGCAGGGACGACCCCGTGTAATTCGGGCAACACGCCTGGCACCATTTGAGGTTTAATGGCAAATACCACCACATCGGCGCCGGCCACGGCTTCGCCGTTGCTAGCCACCATGGTGATGCCGTATTGGGCATGCATGGCGGTGCGGCGGTCGGCGCGGGGCTCTGAGGCGGTGATGTGGTTGGCAGGGATGCCGTTGTTGATGAGGCCACTAATCATGGCTTCACCCATCATGCCGGCACCAATCATGGCGATACGGGGGTGCGTCATGCTTATACCTCGATTCCCACAAAGTCACCGACGGCCGGCACGGGGAAGCCCTGACACAATGCAACTACTTCGGCGCGCACCTGTGCGACAACCTGCTCGTCGTTGATATGACTAATCACACGATCAATCAGGGATGCCACTACGTCCATGTCGGCAGCCTGCATGCCACGGGTGGTCATGGCGGCGGTACCAAAGCGAATCCCCGAGGTAATCATGGGGGAACGGGGATCATTGGGGATGACGTTTTTGTTTGCGGTAATGTGCGCACGGTCGAGTACTTCTTCGGCTTGCTTACCGGTGACGTTTTTGTTGGTCAAATCAATCATCATCAAGTGGTTGTCGGTGCCATTTGACAACACGCGGAAACCGCGTTTCATCAAGGCGGCAGCCAAGGCTTGGGCATTGGTGATGACGGTGGCGGCGTAGTCTTTGAAGTCAGGGCGCAGGTTTTCGGCGAAGCCGACGGCCTTGGCGGCCACCACATGCATCAAGGCGCCCCCTTGGGCCCCGGGGATGACCATTTTGTCGAGCACTTCTGACATCATCAAGGTACGACCACTTTTGGCAGCTTTTTGGCCAAAGGGGTTCTCGAAATCTTGACCCATCAAAATAATCCCACCGCGTGGTCCGCGCAAGGTTTTGTGGGTAGTAGACGTCACCACGTGGGCATAGGGGATGGGGCTCGGCAGGTGGCCGGCAGCGATCAAGCCAGCGGGGTGGGCGATGTCGGCGAACAAGTAGGCACCCACTTTGTCAGCAATTTCGCGAAAAACCGCATAGTCAATGGCTCGTGAATAGGCACTTGCCCCCACAGTAATCATTTTGGGGCGCTCACGTTCAGCCATTTCGAGCACATGTTCGTAATCAATAAATCCCGTTTCGAGATCAATGCCGTACTGAACAAAATTATACATGCGCCCAGAAAAATTCACTGGCGAGCCGTGGGTCAAATGGCCACCATGGGCCAGATTCATGCCCAGCACTTTGTCGCCGGGGTTGAGGAAGGTGAAGTAGACGGCGGCATTGGCTTGGGTACCGGAGTGGGGTTGCACGTTGGC
>CAISXI010000023.1 GCA_903889425.1 uncultured Roseiflexaceae bacterium
ATTCGCCGGCACGATTCGCCCCTACTACTTCACACTTTCTACTTCCTACTTCCTACTTCCTACTTCCTACTTCCTACTTCCTACTTCATTTCTGTTGTTATAATAATTGTGGAAAAATCAATAGCAAGCGAGGGTTTGTATGTTTCGTGATATTGACACCGTTCGTACCAGTCTTGCCAGCCAAAAATACATCGCCAACGATACCATCGCCACCACACTTTTCCTTGCCAATAAACTCGAAAAACCAATCCTCGCCGAAGGTCCGGCAGGTACCGGCAAAACCGAGCTCGCCAAAGCCTGTGCCGGCGCCCTCGACCGCGAACTCATCCGCCTGCAATGCTACGAAGGCATCGACGAATCCCGTGCCCTCTACGAATGGGAATACGCCAAACAACTGCTCTATACCCAGCTCCTCCGCGAGCGTGTGGGCGGCATGGTCAGCAATGCCACCACCCTCGCCGCCGCCGCGGATGCTATCGCCCAAGAAGAAAATGTCTTTTTCTCCGATCGGTTTTTGTTGGCCCGCCCCCTGCTCCGCGCTATTACCAGCCCCAAACCAGTGGTGTTGCTCATCGACGAAATCGACCGTGCTGATGCCGAATTCGAAGCCTTTTTGCTCGAAATCCTCAGTGACTTCCAAGTCAGTATCCCCGAGCTCGGCACCATCAAGGCCATACATAAGCCGATTGTGATTTTGACCAGCAACGACACCCGTGAATTATCCGAAGCACTCAAGCGACGCTGTCTCTTTTTGTATGTAGGGTACCCCGATGCCGCCGCTGAACTGGCTGTGGTCAATCTACGCGTGCCAGGCGTGCCCCCCAAATTGGCCGCCCAAGTGGTCGAAATGGTGCAACGCCTGCGCCAACTTGATTTGCGCAAAACTCCCAGCATGTCCGAAACCATCGATTGGGCCCGGGCTTTGGTCGAGCTCAACGTGCGCCACCTCGACCGTGCCGCCATTGACTCCACCTTGAATGTGCTCCTCAAATACGAAAGCGATTTACAAAAAGCCCGCCGTCTCGTCGCCCCCAGCGACGCCGGCGAATTGGGTGAAGTCGATCCCCGTGCTCGCCGTGAAAAAGAGCGCGACCGTGATCGCGACCGTGACCGCGATCGCCGCCGCTAATAACACAAAGGCAATAGCATGGACGAACGATTAGTGACGTTTATTCGCGCAATGCGCGGGCGGGATGTCCGGATATCGCTTGCCGAAAGTATCGATGCCCTGCGGGCACTCGAAATAAGTGGGATTACCGACCGCACCGTCGTGCAAGCCGCCTTACGCAGCACTTTGGTCAAAGATTCTGCTGATGTGCCGGTGTTTGATGAGCTCTTTCCCCAGTTTTTTGGTGTCGACGAACCACCCCCCATGCAACAAACGGGTGGTGGCTTGCCCGATGACGCTGCCGAGCAGTTCCAGGAAATGCTCCAACAACTGCTCGATGACTTGACTGAACTGAGCGAAGAAGACCTGCAACGCCTCATCGAAGCGTTGATGGGCCAAGGCATGTCGCGGCGTGAACTGCGTGACATGCTCGAACGCAATGACGCCATGCCCGACATGAGCCAAGGGATGCCGCTGTCGTGGGCCATGCGCATGGCGATGGATGGGATTGGCATGCCCCAAGCCAATTCGTTGCTGCAAGAATTGCTCGACAAATTGCGCCAAATGGGTGTAGATCCCAGCCAAATCAAATCGGTCGAGCGTGATTTACGCGAAAACCGCGCCACCATCGCCCAACAGCTGGCTGAAATCATGCAGGCCGAGCAAGGCGCTGGGCGCGACGACCGCGAGCGCGAGCGTGACCGCGACGAATTCCTCGACCGCCCGTTTGATCAATTTAGCTTCGACGACGTCCCCAACTTCCGTCGCGAAGTGGCCAAACTCGCCGCCCGCCTACGCTCGCAAGCAGCCTTGCGCATGAAGCGCGCCCAACACGGCCATCCCGACATCCGTCGCACCGTGCGTGCCAATTTGCGCTTTCAAGGCATCCCGATGGAGTTGCGCTATCGCCACCGCGATTTGCGCCCCAAAATCACGGTGATTTGTGATGTGTCGGGTTCGATGCGGGCGGCAGCGGCGTTCATGTTGCTGTTGGTGTACGGCCTCCAAGACCAAATCAAACGTACGAGACCATTTGTCTACTACCGCACAATTGCCGACGTTACCCGTGACTTCCAAGAGCTCCGACCCGAGGCCGCCATCCAAGTCATCCCTGACCGGATTCAGGGTGGGCCGTACCAGACCAGTTTGGGCAGTTGTCTGACCACGTTTTTGCAAGAGCATAGCAACACGGTCGATCGCAACACCACGGTTATTTTCATGGGGGACGGCGACGATCATCGCGGCATTCCGCGCGTCGAAGACTTTCAATCCTTACGCCGGCGGGCCCACAAAGTGCTGTGGTTCAACCCCGAGCAACCGTGGCGCTGGCACCGCGAAGACAACTACATGCATTTGATTGCACCCCAATGCGATGGGGTGCATGTGGTGAGTAATCTGCGCGAATTGAGTGCGGCCATCGATACGTTGTTTCGCTGATGGGTGCAATTCAATGTCCCCCGTCGATATGCACTATTACGCATATCGACGGGGGATTGTTTTTGGGGAAATTTGGTGATTTGTGCGGGTATATTGGTGTGTGCGGAGATGCCTCGCACCTGCAATTTTCGACTTCCTCCTTCACTTCATACTTCCGACTTCATTTGAGCGAATAGCGGCGAATGAATTCGCCGGCATAATTCGCCCCTACTGCTTCCAACTTCATTTGGGGGATGTTTTCACGCACGTTGGTAATGCTCCAGTAATGCTCACTGTGCAAAATAGGGTCAGATCCGTTATTTATCAATAAGGAGCTGACCATGTGGTACCGTTTTGTGAGCCTGTTGGTGTTACTTGCCACGTTGAGCCTCGTCACCCCCAGCTACGCCGCCGATGACGATGACGGCACAAACGACATCTCGCCGGCTGCAGCCCGCGCCCTAGCCAGCAATGATTATGAGCAAGTGGCGCTGGCGCTTTTTTCGGCGCAAACACCAGCTGACATCGCCGCTCTCACCCCCGCTTTTGAACGTTTACGTGCCAAAAAAAAGAACCTTCTCGGTATGAGTGGCCCACAAACTCTAAGTAATACCCAAGGAGCCTTGTCTGATTGGGCGTTGGCTGGGGCACTTTTCCTCAAAATCACCAAAGACCAAAAATTAACCAATCGCTTGAGTAGCACCCATTACAACCGCCTGCAAAAAGGGGATGTGTTGCTTCGGCGTACCGGTTTACAGGGCTGTAAGCTCTGGGCTATCGTACCACTCTGTCAGTTTTGGGCCTTTATGTACTAACATTCGGGCATCTATTATGGCAAACGGTTAAACGGCGAATTGGTGGTGTATGAATCAACCAGCAATGGTGGCGTGCAATTTACAAATGTGAATACGTGGAAAGATCGTTCATTTTATGTCGGCATTCACCGCAGTGCCATCGATGTCCACCGTATTGCTGCCGTATTTGAGCAACTGATTAACAAATACGGCGATCGTGGCCAAACCCCCTACAACCTTAATTTGGCCAACAAATACACCGACAAAGCCCTTTATTGCTCGCAACTGGTCTGGAAGTTTTATCCTGAGGCTCGGTATTGACGTCGACAGCAACGACCCTATGTATGCGGCCTGGTTACGCCTGATGTACGGCAATACGGTAGGCAATTATGTCAGTGCCAACGCCGTAGCGCCCGATGAAGTGGGGCTGACTAGCAAACTCTTTCGCGTGGCAGCCGGTTGGAACAATTAATTGATTGTGCCACATCCCACCCCAAGTAATTTGGGGTGGGATGCAAATAGAAAGTGAGCATCCTAATGCGTTACGCACTGTTCATTACCATGCTGTGGGTGTTGTGTAGTTGTGGCCAGCTCCAAGTCTTACCGGTGGTGATGCCCGCCAAACCATTTTATGTAGTTGCCGGTGAAGATGGCGCGGTTGGTGGTTTTGGGCAAACCAAAATTTCCTTAGTCGATCGCAACAATTGGCAGGTGATGGGCAGTCGCAATTTGGCCACGACGTACATTCAAGACGGCACTCATGATGGCGAAAATATCTGGTTGGGACTTTCGCGAGATAGCAACGAAGACAAATATATCGTATCCAAAATCAGCTACGACCTTGCCGAGCAACACGACTACATCACCTGCAGGGAGCCCTATGCACTCCAACGCTACAAAGATTCGCTCATCGTCGCCTGTCAAGAAAACGGGTTTGTAGCAGTGGTAATGCGCATCCGCTTGTCTGACGGCAAGGTTCTGGCCCAACGCGAGCTCCGCACCCAATGGGGTGACATGTTTTTGGAAAACAGTATGTTGGTAGGGGACGAATTACTCGTACAAGGAAGTAGCCACGCCGCCCAAAACATCGTCGCCTTTGAAATCCAAGTATTGTCTGCCGATACACTTGAATGGCAACGCAACCTCGATCAGAAACAGACTGTATCACTGCGTGATTCGCTGGTCGCCAACGGCACCACCTATATTTTTAATGGCACAAGTGCATTCCCCCAAGAAAACTTCTTGCCATTTGCCGATGTTTACACCTACAAAGAAGGAGACACGCATTTTACACCGTTGCCATTAATTGCCCGTAACCCACAACACGGCGCCATTGTAGGCGATGTGCTCTACACGGTACATAATAGTTGGCCGGCCAACGTGGCAGACAACCAAAAGATTGCGATTTACAAAACCAATCTCGTCACCGGTGCATCGACCCACTGGGAATACGACTACGACACCTGGAATCATATCGGTGATATGGCTGCTATTGACGGGCATATCATGATTACTCGCTTTTGGGCGCACGACAGTGAGGATGATGGCTTGTACGAACTCGACACTACCACCGGGGAATTGGTCCAACGCGCCAACATCGAGGGTGTGACGTTGATTATCGATAGTGCATTGCCGTAGTTCGTTCGTCATTGTCTCGCACAGGGCACACAGAGGACACAGTAGAGACGCAGCAGGCTGCGTCTCTACTGTGTCCTCGCCGAATTCACTTCACACTTCACACTTCACACATCACACATCACACATCACACATCACACATCACACATCACACATCACACTTCACACATCACACTTCACACTTCACACTTCACACTTCACACTTCACACTTCACACTTCACACTTCACACTTCACACTTCACACATCA
>CAISXI010000024.1 GCA_903889425.1 uncultured Roseiflexaceae bacterium
CATACACCTGGAGATTGCGGGCAGGGGAAAAATCGGTCTGGACGGTAGCGAAACCGCCGTTGTTTTCGGCGCGCACCACGCCTTGGAAGGTGGCGCTGCCCGTGTCACTCGCGACCATGGTACTCTCACTGATGCCGCCCATCACATCGTCATTGCGGCTATACCAAGCGTTAACGGCGGTCGTATCTGCAAAATCAATCATCACCATCTCCTGTTCGATTGTCGCCGTCGCCCCGGTCGTCACGGTCGTCGTCACGTCACTCGCGACGGGCGTTGTGCCGAGTGGCGCCGGCGCCGGTGGGGGCGACGCAATAGGCTGATTGCGAATCGGCGCTGGCGTCGGCTGCACGAGCCCACGCACGAGGCCCCATGCAACATACCCAATCAACACGGCCAACACGATGCCATTCAGCCACATACGCATCTTTTACCCACCCCGCTCTGCATGACTCTCTATCAGTATTGTAGCCAGATTTGCATGAGCAGGGGGTGAGTGTCATGGCGATGCCATGACGAAGGAGGAAGTGTGAAGCATGAAGGAGGAAGTGAAGGAGGAAGCGTGAAGGCCGCGCCCCGACGATCATCCGACAAAGGGCGCCATGCAATGACGCCCGGACACCTCGCACCCTAAATCCCCCCTGCGCCCCGACGATCATCCGATGGACGGCCGCGACCCCCAATCGTACGTGCATGGCATGCCTTGCACCCTAAATCCTCCATGCGCGGCCAGGCGCATGCCTCGCACCCCAAATCCTCTCTGCGCCCCCCAATCATCCGACAAAGGGCGCCATGCAATGACGCCTCGCACCCTAAATCCCCCCTGCGCGGCCAGGCGCATCAGCGCCCCGACAATCATCTATGGCAGAAATGCACACTACTCGATTACGCCGGCGGAGGCAACTCAGTACCACGATTCAACACGGCGATATAGTCCGTATAGGCATAGGTACGATTACGTTTTTGGGCGGTATGTGGTTGGACGATACCCAGTGCTTGGAGCTGTACCAACGCTTTATTGACCGTCATAGTGGTCAGACCAGTGCGTTCGACCAGCCAACGGGCATTACTAATCGGGCGCTCGCTGAGGGCACGATGCACGTGGAGGCACGATAATCTAATCCGCTGGAGTTGGGTAATCCGCAATCGGTCTTGTTCAAGCAATTCCAATAACTGCTGTGCTGCTTCTACGGCTTGGGTGGCAGTGATAATGACGGCTTCGGCAAAAAAATCAAGCCACTCTTCCCAACGCCCTTCGGTACGCACCAAAGTGAGCAGCTCGTAATAGCGATTGCGATGCGTTTTGAAGTAGAGACTCAGGTACAACAATGGTTGATGCAAAAACCCTTGTTGTAACAAAATCAAGGTAATCAAAAGCCGCCCGAGTCGCCCGTTTCCATCCAAAAAAGGGTGGATAGTTTCGAATTGCACATGCACCAAGGCTGCTTTGAGGAGCACGGGAGTCTGCTCTGGGATATCATTGATAAACTTTTCGAGATCCCCCATACAATCGAGCACGAGATTTGCCGGTGGTGGTACATAAATAGCGTTGCCTGGGCGCGTTCCGCCAATCCAGTTTTGGCTCCGGCGAAACTCACCAGGCGTTTGGTCGGCACCCCGCCCTTGTTGCAGGAGCATCGCGTGGATTTCGCGAATCAGCCGCAACGAAATCGGGAATCCATCGCGAATCCGCATAATCCCTCGTTCCATGGCGGCCACATAATTACTGACCTCACGCACATCATCGAGGGGCACACCAGGTACTTCGTCGAGTTCAAACAACAACAAGTCAGTCAACGATGATTGCGTACCCTCGATCATCGACGACAACACCGCTTCTTTGCGCACATAGGTATACAAAAACAAGGTAGTATCGGGCAACAACATCGCCATGCTATCGAGCCGCCCCAATGCCAAAATCGCTTGATCAAATTTGTTCCGCAGTTGATTCGACCATACAATCGCTGGGTCTGGCGGCAACGGATGGGGCACAAATGTGCCGTAACGCTCATTCCCAATCCCTTGTGGAATGGTATACCCTTGGATGCCTCGCTGCATGGATTCCATCCTTAATATACGAAAACGCATTATCCTATATTAGTATAATGCTTTATTATAGGATAACATCATTCTTAATATAACAAAAGCCATTATCCTATATTAAAAATTTCACTAATATAGGATATGCAGACTCTTATTATAGAAAAAACCATTATCCTATATTAACGAGGAATCATGGCATGCGGCACCCCGACGGATCATCCGACAAAGGGCGCCCCCCAATCGCACGTGCATGGCATGCCTTGCACCCCAAATCCCCCCTGCGCCCCGACGATCATCCGATGGACGGCCGCGCCCCCCAATCGTACGTGCATGGCATGCCTTGCACCCTAAATCCTCCATGCGCGGCCAGGCGCATGCCTCGCACCCTAAATCCTCCATGCGCCCCGACGATCATCCGACAAAGGGCGCCATGCAATGACGCCCGGACGACGGCGCCCCAAATCCCTCCCTCCCCCCCTACGTTATGACACACATTCGTTATGATATAATTGCACTATCTGTTTTTTATTAAGGAGCCACGGTAAATGAAGCTCACTTGTCTACAAGAAAACCTCAAACGTGGTCTTTCGATTGTCAGTCATGCAGTGGCAGGCAAAAGCACGTTGCCCGTGCTGTCAAACATTTTGCTGGCAACCGACAACGGCCGACTCAAGCTGGCAGCCACCAACCTCGAGTTGGGGATTACCTGCTGGATTGGCTCCAAGGTCGATCGCGAAGGGGCCGTCACTATCCCCGCCAAATTGCTGAGCGACTTGGTTGGTAGTTTGCCCAACGACCGTATCACCCTCGAGCTCGATTCGACCTCGCAGAGTGTCAAACTGATGTGCGCACGTTATGAAAACAATATTAATGGCATCGACGCCGACGAATTCCCGGCCTTGCCGACCCTCGAAGAGCGCGAGCCCAATGCGGTGTTTGCCTGTGACGTGTTGCGCGAAGCCATCGACCAGATTGCCTTTGCCGCCGCCACCGACGATTCCCGGCCGGTACTGACCGGCGTGCTGTTGCGCTTGCGCGACGGCCATGCCACCTTGGCCTCGGCAGACGGCTTCCGCTTGGCCCAACGCATCATCCCCCTCACCACCCCCGTCAACGAGCCAGTCGAACTGATCATCCCCGCCCGGGCCTTGATCGAGTTGGCCCGCATCATTGCCGGTAGCGAAAGCAACGTGGCGATGACGATTACGCCAGGGGGCGGCCAAGTGCTGTTCCACACCGAAGACATCGACCTCGTCACCCGCGTCATCGATGGCAAATACCCCGACATCGAACGGGTCATCCCCCAGCAATACACCACC
>CAISXI010000025.1 GCA_903889425.1 uncultured Roseiflexaceae bacterium
GAGACGCCGTCGAGCCGCAGCCTGCTGCGGCGTACTGCGTCTCCACCATGCAAGGCATGGTGATATGAAGTATGAAGTAGAGACGCCGTCGAGCGGCAGCCTGCTGCGGCGTACTGCGTCTCCACCATGCAATGCATGGTGATATGAAGTATGAAGCATGAAGTTTGAAGTAACATTATCAGCGCACATCAATCAAAAAACGCCTCTGCGTCCTCTGCGTACGCTGTGCGAGACATATTACCTGTTAGCTCAAATGCGCCGCAACTTCGGTGATTTCGACGGCTTTGGTTTGAAATTCATCGCTCCGAATGCGTTGTAGCATCGCCATCGATACCAGCAACACCACTAATTGAATGGCAAACACAGTGACATACCCGGCGAGTTTATTACCAGCGCCATACGTGACCACGTCGCGCACCACGCCACTCAACAGCGTGCCACCGAGGCGGGCCAAGGCGTCAGCCACGCCCCAGGCACCGATAAACAAACCGACTTGACCAGCGACCGTCATATCGAGCATCAACGCCAGATTGGCGGCAGTCGAGATCCCCGTACCAAAGCCAAACAACACCAAACTAGGAATCAATACCCCAACTTGGTGCAATACGCCGGCCAGCATAATCCCGATCAATCCTAGGGCAGCGAAGGCAGCCCCCACTTGGGCGGCGCGTTTGAGACCGTACCACAGCGTCAATCGATTGGTGACCAGCAACCCCACCAATAATGCCACCCCCCAAATCGAGGTATAGCGGGTGGTATTGGCTGGCGATACCCCAAATATATCAGCAGCATATGGCTCCAGCAACACGTCTTGACCCAGCAAGGCAATCAGCAACAGCAGTAAATATACAAAAAAGAAGCGCGCCTGGGGGTTTTGGCCGACCATGCGCAATGTCGCGCCCATGCTTATCCGTTGTTCTTGGGGGGTCGCCATGTAGCGTGGCTCAAGCCCAATCAGCCCCAATAGCCCGATGGTCAAAGAAATTCCCGCAATTACTTCAAATGCAGTAATCAAACGCGCATGACTATAGGGCTCAATACTACGTGCTAAGGTAATCCCACCGATAATCATGCTCAAAATCAAGACAAACCACATCACCCCTACGGTGCGGGCCCGTTGCGCTGTACCCGACAATTCAGTGGCCAGCGATAGGTATGAGACCGTGGCAAAATTAAAGCCAAATCCCCATGCCCCAAATGCCACAAAACCGAGCGGGATACCCCACCAGATGCCATCGTGGATGGCGAAGGCAGCGTGGGGAGTCAAGGCCGACCCCGTAGCACACAACACCAAGCCTATGATGATATAGGGTGTGCGCCGCCAGCCCCACAAAGGGTAGCGTTCACTGAGTGAGCCAATCCACATTTGCATGGGCGACAATATATAGGGTACGGCAATCAACAACGCTACCAGCGACGCCGAAATCCCTAGCTCGCTTATCATAATCCGATTGAGCGTGCTATTGATAGGTAACAAGGTCAAGGCAACTGCCACATGGATGGCACTCAACCGCAATAATTGTGAGGTACGCATGGCAAGTCCTTTGATTAGTAACACTGCCTGTATTGTACCTTGTTACCTACCCTTTTGCATCATAAATAGACGATTTATCCCGTTCTAATGCCAAACTCTAACCGACCGGTCAGTAGCCAACATCACCGTTAGCGCACCAAAATCCCCGGCCGTTCAATCACCACCCCCGCCACACTCGTGGCAATCATCGGCCATTGCCCTGTGCTTGACAGGGCAAGTGGACCGTGCGCGGTAAGCAACATGGTATCTTCGGATTTGGTACCAGTAATACTCGGATTCCACGCAAAGGCCTGACCGACGGCCATGGTGTGCATACTATCGAGACGGGCTTGTACTTCACGGTTCTCATACGCCGTCACGCCACCTTGATGGTGCTTGTGCCATTCGTCGTGATATCCGTGGGCCGCATAGGCCGCACACATATCGCCAAACGCTTCGCCCAAGCGCCGACCGGGCTGCGACGCCTGCCAGGCCACGGCATCGACATGGGCACAGGCTTCGGCGCGGCGGGCAATCACCTCATCAATTCGCCCAAATGATACCAGCCGCGTCGCCGATACAATCAAACCATGCCGGCGGGCACAGACCACCAGCATCACCATCTGATTGACCCGTTGCACGGTAGGCGCAGGATGGCGAAAGTTGCGAATCCGCTCATCAGCGGCAATCAACGCCACTACCGGCGTCGCGCCGCTGGCATAAACCTGTTGTGCCAACACCCCTGCCACTTCGAGCTCGCTCATGCCCGGTTCGACGAGGCGGGCAGCGGCTTCGATGGCTAGACCCGTCGCCAAGCCGTGGCTCGTAAAGCGATTTTGCTCAGCACTCGTCAAGTTCACCCGCAAATTGGTTAATTCGGTGGCCACCGACTGAGCAGCCCCGGCGACATCACTGCCCCAGCGCCCGGCGCCACACACTTCGTCCACAAAGCGATCACGAGCAGTTGGGTCGAACCACTCGAATTGATGCGGGGTCAACGGCAATCCAGTAGCTTCTTCGGCCTGCATGCGCGCCATTTCGATGCGACTTGCCAACAAATAATCGCCGCTGGGCGTACAGAGTATGCTTGCTACGGCTGTTTCACTATTGAGCCCGACATGGGCTTGACCACCACAGGTAATCCAACTGAAGTTGGCACAGCGGGTCAACAATACCCCCTGCAACCCTTTCTGGGTCATGAGTTGGGCGAGCTGAGCACGTTTGTCGTGCCATTCTTGGGCATGCATCATTGCAGTGACTCCTTGTACGCACAAAATTGGAATATGCCTAGTATAGAACAATCCTTCGCTGGCAAAAAACACCCCAGCCAAAGACAAAGAAAACCGCAACCAGATTTCTCTGATTGCGGTTTTGATTGGTGGAGCAATGGGGGATCGAACCCCAGACCTCAACACTGCCAGCGTTGCGCTCTCCCAGCTGAGCTATTGCCCCATGTATAATATTCAATTTTGGTGGAGGTGAGGAGGCTCGAACTCCTGGCCTCGACAGTGCGATTGTCGCGCTCTCCCAGCTGAGCTACACCCCCAAAACTCTTTTTGCAGTATACGCTGTCAGCGCCACATTGTCAAATCGAATTTGCCCCAATTTGCAAAATTGGTGTGGATTATGCACATCCACACCAATCAATCACATCACACTATTGGGCGTTGCGACGCATGGTCATGCCCCGTGCCACTACATACGAGTCAATCACCAGCACAATCGCCACTACTTGGGAAATCAAGCCTTCGCGATTGGGGAACAAGGCAAACCACATCCCCAACCAACCGGGAATCGCCAAACCAATCGCTGTGCGGTAGACAACTAAACCTCAGCGCCACCATGATTAGGCCACACTGCAACCAAGTAATTCACGTTTGTGCTGATTGTGGAGCAAAATCCAGCCCGTCCAATAGCCACTATGCAAAAACCAATTCATAATCACCAGCGACACCACAATCGCCAACAATATAGTAGCGGCTTTGATGTGCATAGACCACGTCATGCTCCTTGCGCGTAACGCCTAACCGGCTCCTTGGAATACCACACGGCGCAAATTCCCACAAAACTCGCCGTAATCACTACGTGTACCAATAACTTCCTAAAAATTTATTACTCGCAATCCACTACAGCTTCCGGCTGGTGACTCGCCGCCGAACGATACGCCGCATCGACCACCTGCACCGCCCGCAGCCCGTCGACACCACTAATCGGGGCCGGGCGATCATAGCGCACGGCAGCCAGCCAATCGGCAATCATCAGGCCGTCGAAATTCACCCCGTGCCCTACCCACTGCCCGCGGCCAGTGGTTTTTTGATAGAGCTCGACCCGCGGTCCAAACACATCGAGATTGACAATCCCGTGTTGGGCGGTCACTTCCATGGTGACATCACCCCAGGTGGGGTAGCTCTCGGCGGGGCGTGACCAACTGGCATCGAGACTGACCACCATGCCATCAGCCAGGGTCAAAAACATCACGCCACAATCGTCCACGGGGATGTCGTGGAGCCGGGTGGCTGCTTCGGCATACACCTCAACCACTTCTTGTTGCCAAATCCAGCGCACCAAATCGGTGACATGCACGGTATGATCCATCACCGCACCCCCACCGGCCAACAACGGATCACCAAACCAGCCACCTGGGTAGGTGCCGCGATTGGTGGCACGGACCATCAGCGTCTGGCCGAGGCTCCCGCCCTGCACCGTATCGCGCAAGCGGCGTACCGCCGGACTATAGCGCACCGGGAAGGCGGTGCCCAACTGTACCTTGGCGGCGGCAAAGGCCTGCACCATGGCGGCAGCGTCAGCGACGGTGGTGGCCAACGGTTTTTCGCAGAGCGTCGGCTTGCGGACTGCCGCCGCCGCCATGACGATTGCATGGTGGTGGGCGTTTTCGGCGGCAATCATCAGCGTATCGCAGGCCTGCAATAGTGCGTCGAGGTCAGCAAACAGCGGCACTTGGTAGTGCGTGGCAAAGGCCTGAGCTCGGGCCGCATCGGGATCCCAGACGCCAGCCACGCTGGCGCCCGCAATCAGACGGCTCTCGGCAATATAACTATGGGCGTGACCGTGGGCCACACCGGCAATTCCAACACGCAACACGGCATTATTCATGATGCATCTCCTTGCAAGTGCACCGGGCGACCCGTCTGGACACTTTCGAGTACTGCCAAACTCAAACGCAAGGCCTCGTAGCCATCGCGCGCCGTGCTCCGGGGCGCTACGCCCCCCGCACACCACTGCGTAAAGTCGATTAATTGGGCGAGGTAGGGGTCTTCGAGTGCGAGAGGGTCATGCGCCAGTCGAGCGCCACTCCCCGCTTGTGGGCGCAACGTGAGATCGAGCACATCGTCGTTGCGATGCGCCACCAGACCGTTGCTCCCTGCGACTTCGAGCGAGGTATGGAAGCCGTTGGGGTACGACCAATTAGCCTCGGCATAGCCAATCACGCCACTGGCAAAGCGCAAAATCACCATGACGGTGTCACGGTCAGGAATGGCGCGGTCGATTAAGCCGCGGGCATAGACCCGTGTCACCTCACCAAACGTCCAGCGCAACCAGTCGAGATCGTGCACCAACAAATCGAGGGCCACGCCACCACTGCGCGCCGTATCGGCATACCAGGTATGAGCAGCAGGGTAGGCACCGCAGCGGGCAGTACGGGCCACCCCCACGGTGCCGATGTCGCCCCGGGTAATCAGCTGGTGGGCGGTGGCGTATTCACGGAAGTAGCGCACTACTTGGCCACACATCAATTTCACACCGTACTGCTGGGCGGCATCGAGCATCAGTTGGGCATCGGCCAATGTGCGCGCCAATGGTTTTTCGACCAACACATGTTTGCCTGCCTGCATGGCAATGAGCGCCACTTGGGCATGGGTGTCGGTCGGGGTGGCAATCACCACGGCGTCGATGTCAGGACGAGCACACAGATCAGCAACGCTGGCCGTGCAGGTGGCACCGACCCGTTGGGCCGTGGCGCGAATGGCGTCGTTGAATTCAGGGGCAGCACACGCCACCAAGCTGGCCGTGGGTATCAGGGTGATATTGTGGGCATGGTAACTCGCCATGCCACCACCCCCAATTACGCCATAGCGCATTGTGACCTCCTTGTCACCGTCATTATGTTTTGCAAAAACTTACGCCTGCACCGTCATATATGGCTCAAAAAAGGCTTCGATGTGGCTACGGGCTGCCCCCACCGAATCAGCGCGATGCACCACTTCGCGTAGTTTGGCCGAGTACGGCAATTCTACGCCGAATTGACCAATCAATTGTTTGATTTTGTTGAGGGCCATCCGTTCGCCGGCATCTTCGATCATCATATCGAGGTAGCGCAACATGAACTCGCATTTGTCGCTGGGTTGCGGTTCAAACACCGCTTCGCCTCGGCGCAACTGGGCAATTTGCATGAAAATCCACGGATTTTCCATGGCACCACGCCCAATCATAATGCCGCTGGCGTTATACACCTCGAGGCGCCGCAGCGCTTCGGCGGCATCTTTGACGTCACCCGAGCCCAGCACGGGGATTTTGACCACCTCGCGTACCTCACGCACTCGACTCCAATCGGCAGTACCGGTATAGAGTTGGGCCCGGGTGCGGGGATGCAACGCCAAAGCCTTGACCCCGGCGGCTTCGGCCATGCGCGCCGTATCGAGGTAGTTGAGCGAATTATCGTCCCAGCCCGCTCGGTACTTGAGGGTAACGGGGATTTGCACGGCGGCAATTACTGCCTTGATTAGCGCTTCCATTTTGCCCAAATCTTTGAGCAACGCCGAACCATGGCCACCGCCGGTGACTTTGGGTGACGGGCAACCACAGTTGATGTCGAGGATGTCGGCACCCAGTTGCTCGACCGTTTTGGCGGCACTGGCCACCAAATCAGGGTCGTTGCCACTCAGTTGCATCGTAATCGGGCGCTCTTCGGGCATAAACTCGAGCTGGTTGTGGCGCGAGCGGGCCCGTGGGCTGACACTAGCCGCATTGGTCATCTCGCTCGACACCAGGCCACAGCCCCCTAGACTCAAAATCGTGCGCCGAAAGACGCTGTCAGTCACGCCCACCATCGGCGCCAGCACGATGTTGGGCGATATGTGAATCTGCCCGACGTAATATTCATTGGCTAAATTTTGATATACACTAGACATGGAACTATTCTCCCTACGGTCCATTAATTCATCCGTTTTTATCACTGCATAGTAGTATACCAAACTGCGTGTTTTTTATTACACTCCCACTCTCCGTTTTGAACGAAATCCGAGCCAGCTATGCCAACACTCACCCCCGCCCAACACCAAATGGTGGCCATCGCCAAAGATGTGGCCGCCCAAATTGCCCCTCAAGCCGACGGCTACGACCGCACCGGAACCTTCCCCACGCCGTTTTATCAGCTCCTGCACCAATCGGGCTATTTGGGGTTCGTCGTGCCCCGTGAATTCGGTGGTCGCGGTGCCTCGCTCTACGACATGGTACTGTGCCAAGAAGAACTGGCCAAAGGCTGTGGCTCGACCGCCATGGCTATCGATATGACCATCCACGTCATCGGGCGGGTTGGCGAGATGCGCAATTATCCAGCCGACATTACCGCCACGATTTGTCACGACATCGTCCAAAACGGAGCCTTGGTGAATGCTGTCGCCAGCGAAAAAGAACTGGGTAGCCCGTCACGCGGTGGCCTGCCCAATACTACCGCCACCTGGGACGGCACGCAGTGGCGCATCAACGGCCACAAGTTGTTTGTCAGCATGGCGCCTGCCTTGAATTATTTGATTACTGCCGTCGCCTTACCTACCAGTGCCGACATGCCCAACGGCGGCACCGCCAACGCAATTGTGCGGGGCGGCAGCGCCGGAATCACCATCGTCGATACCTGGGCCGACGCCTTGGCGCTCCGTAGTAGCGGCAGTGGCGATGTGCTCTACCGCGATGTGGCGGTGGATGATGCCTGGCTGATTGATCGCAAAGCGCTGGGGAGCCCATCACCCGTCGAGCCGCCCACGGGCATGGCCTGGTTTGCCCTCACCTTGGCGGCCGTCTATTTGGGCATCGGTCAGGCAGCCCTCGATGCAGTGGTGCATTACGCCAAAACTCGCGTCCCCACTGCCTTGGGCAAACCCATTGCCACCTTGCCGTTGATCCAACGGCGCCTCGGCGAAGCCAGCATCCCCTTGCAAACCGCCCGGGCCTTGCTCCACGACGTGGCTTCTACCTGGAGCAACGACCCCGCTGCCCGCTTGACCCTCGGGCCACGCATTGCTGCCGCCAAATATGCCGCCACCAATGCGGCGGTGGTCGCCACCGACCACGCCTTGCGGGCAGCGGGGGGCTTTGGGATTACCCGTGACTTGTCCCTCGAACGCTTCTTCCGTGACGCCCGGGCTGGGCTAACCCACCCACCCAACGACGACGCCGCCCTCGAAATGGTCGGCCGCGGACTTACGCAATAAAAACTATCGGGCAGCATGCAGTGCGCACGTGCGGGGCATGCCACGCACCCCAATCCACCTCGTGCGCCCATCTCCATTTTCAATTTTCAATTTTTCATTCACACGACAATCCCCCCTACCCAATCGTTGGGTAGGGGGGATTGTCGTGTGATTAGCGATACGCGCCTTCGACGGCCTGACTGCCAGCGCTGGCGGGTTGGCTCATCAGGGTGCGGAAAGTCTCCAACGTAGCTTCGATATGATTGCTGTCGATGCCATAGTGGGTCACTGCCCGAATGCTATTGGCGCCAAAGCCCCCCACCAAAATCCCGTGTGCTTTGAGCTGGTTAATCAGGGTGCCCAAATCACGGCCATCGGTAATCGTCAAGATGACCATGTCGGTTTGCACTTTGTGCATATCGACAGTGATACCCGGGATGGTATTCAGTCCTGCCGCCAAGATACGGGCATTCACATGGTCTTCGGCCAGGCGATCAACCATTTCGGTGATGGCCACAATCCCCGCCGCGGCGATAATTCCCGCTTGGCGCATGCCGCCCCCCAACATTTTGCGCAGGCGGCGCGCTTTGCGAATCAAGTCGGCATCGCCGGCCAAAATCGAACCAATTGGCGCAGACAAGCCTTTTGACATACAAAACTGCACGCTGTCGACATGTTGCGTGATTTCTTTGATATCGACACCCAATGCCACAGACGCATTAAAAACCCGCGCCCCATCGAGGTGCACCTTGAGGTCGTTGGCATGAGCGAGTTTTTTCACTTCTGCCATATAACTGGGGGCAACCACCACGCCACCACAGCCACCATGGGTGTTTTCGAGGCAGACCAGCCGGGTCATGGCCGCATGCAGGTTTTCGCGGTCGCGGATGGCGCCGGCAATCGCCGCCAACGGCAATTCACCGGTATCCGTATTGACGACTGTATGATAGGCGACCCCACCGAGCACCGAAGCGCCACCGGCTTCGTGATTGTAGATGTGGCATTTATCGCCGACGATGACTTCGTCACCGCGCCCACAGTGTGCCAACACCGCACAAAAATTGCCCATGGTACCGCTGGTGACCAGCAAGGCAGCTTCTTTGCCTACTTTGGCGGCGGCCAGTTTTTCGAGGGCATTGACGGTAGGGTCATCGCCGTAGACATCATCACCGAGGGCAGCATCAAAAATCGCTTGGCGCATGGCTGGTGACGGCAACGTCACGGTGTCGCTCCGCAAATCAATCACGTTTGACATCTATTGGCTCCTTTGAGTGGGTAATACGCCCATTATATACGCAATCCCACTACCACTTGACAAATCCGTCTTCTCTGCGTATTATTTAGTTAACCGTTTAACCCCCCTACTAAAGCAGACGAAATATATGGTCACGATACGCCAAGTCGCAGCCCATGCCGGCGTTTCTACCGCCACCGTTTCGTATGTGTTAAACGGCCTCGGCTCGATTCCCGCCGAAACCCGGGCGCGGGTGATGGAATCAGTGGTAGCCCTCGATTACCAGCCGCGACATGCGGCTCGCGCGATGCGCGGACGCAGTCACACGTTGGGTGTTTCGATGGCAAGTGGCTACGATCGGCTGGCCGATCCCGCTACCGCCGAGATTTTGGCCGGCATGGCCCAGGCAGCCTCACTCCAAGGATTGGCGTTATTGCTGATACCAATGAGTGACGACATCGCCAAAAGCTGTGTGGCCGTGGCTCGCAGCGGGCAAGTCGATGGCATCATCGTCTGTGACCCCCAGCCCGAAGACCCCCGGCTGACCGCATTACACCAGGCCGAAATCGCCTGTGTGAGTATCGGTCCTCAAGGGGATACCTGGGTCACCAGCGATATTCGCGTGGGTATGAATCTGGCAGTGGCGCATTTGGTAGGCCTCGGTCATCGCCAGATTGCCTTGATTGCCCCCGATTTCGCCCTCGCCGCCAGTGATTGGTACGTCGACGGATTTTTGGCCGCCTTGGCCGACGCCCAGCTCGAATTACTCGACGGTGGGATTGTGGCCGGCGGGCGCCGGGAAGCCGATGGCGAAGCGGCCATGGATGAGTTGCTGGCACTGCCAGAACCTCCCACCGCCGTAATTGCCGCCAGCGACGAATTGGCCTATGGCGCAATGCGGGCGGTGCGTGACGCCGGATTGGTTGTAGGGCGCGATGTGTCATTGATGGGCTTCGACGATTTACCGCCGGCAGCCTACTTGCAACCGCCACTCACCACCATCCGCCAACCACGCGTTGCGATTGGAGTAGCCGCCGTCCAACTACTCGTGGCACAGATTGGTCACATCAATCCCGCCGAGTCCACCCAGTCCCTCGCACCCACGCTCCTGGTACGGGGCAGTACGGGTTTGGTTCCCCCCACGGTTATTGCGCATTTGTCACCTGACAAATGATTGATTTATTTTTTACCAATGGAGGTAACGCATCATGGCAGGTATTAAGTTCGATCACGTGTGGAAGCGCTTCGGCGACTTTTCGGCCCTCAAAGACCTCAACATCGAAATCAATGACCAAGAATTCCTCGTATTGGTCGGCCCTTCGGGCTGTGGCAAAACCACTGCCTTGCGCTGCTTGGCCGGTCTCGAAGAAATCACCGAGGGTGGCATCTACATCGGCGACCGCAACGTCACCGACGTGCCCCCCAAAGACCGCGACATCGCCATGGTATTCCAGAGCTATGCGCTCTACCCCCACATGTCGGTCTATGACAACATGGCCTTTGGTCTCAAATTGCGCAAAACCCCCAAAGACGAAATCGATCGCCGCGTCAAAGAGTCAGCCGAAATGTTGGCCATCGGGCATTTGCTCGACCGCAAACCCAAGGCCCTTTCGGGTGGTCAACGCCAACGCGTCGCCTTGGGCCGCGCCATTGTGCGTAACCCAGCCGTCTTCTTGATGGACGAGCCATTGTCCAACCTCGACGCCAAATTGCGCGTGCAAACCCGCGCCGAAATTTCGAAGTTGCACCAACGCCTCAAGACCACCTTCATCTATGTGACCCACGACCAGACCGAAGCCATGACGATGGGTACCCGCATCGCCGTCATGAAGGATGGCGTGTTGCAACAACTCGACACCCCCCAGAACTTGTACGACAATCCCGCCAACATGTTCGTGGCCGGCTTCATTGGTTCACCATCAATGAACTTCTTCGAAGCTACCGTCGGTCGTGGCAATGGGGGCCTCGTCGTCGACGTCGGTGCCTTCAACTTGCCCGTGCCTGCCGGCCATGCCGCCCAACTTGATGCCTATGTCGGCAAGCAAGTCTACTTCGGCATCCGCCCCGAAAACATCCACGACGCCCACTACGTTCCCCGTGGCGTCGAAGAAAACGCCGTCATGAAGGCCAACGTCACCGTGCGCGAACCGCTCGGTAGCGAAGTCTATGCCTTCGTCGAAAACGGCGGCAAAGAAATGGTCAGCCGCCTCGACCCCCGCACCGGTGCCGCCATTGGCCAAAGCATTGACCTCGTGGTCGACATGTCCAAGCTCCACGTCTTTGATCGCGACAGCGAAAAAGCCATCATCTGATTTGTGGCGTAATAGCACAATAAAACCCCCGAGACCGCTTCTGCAGTCTCGGGGGTTTTATTGCTTAATTAACCACCGGCGCAATCACCAACGGAATCAAATCATCGTCGATGCGCACCGCCTCTACCAACAGCGGCGCCCCTTCCGCTAGGCGCACCAAAATCGTTTTGTCACGCCACATTGGGCGAAAGGCCCGACTCTGGGCTGGATTAGTGCGATCATGCAAATACATCCCATCGGGATGGGTATTCAACAACCCAATTACCCGCACGATACGATTCACATCGAGGTTTGCCACCGTCTGTTCACGCATCGTGGAGTCGATATCACTGACATCAATCAATTGCCGTTGCCCCGTCTGCATCTGCACCGTACCAGCAATGACGATTGGTGCATAGCGCACCCCATTATCATCACGCCACGGGATTGCCGCATATTGGCTATCCGTCAGCATCACCACCATCCGTGTAGGCGCAAACTGCGGGGCATTTTCTGGCGTAATAATCACATATTCACTCAGTTGCGGGTCAGGTTTTTGATCGATAATTACCGCGGCTAATCGCACCACAGTATTGTTTTTTTGTAAAAAAACCTCACCAAACGGCATGGCTACTGGTGGCGTGCTACCACACCCCACCAGCAACCACACCACCATACACAGCAACCCGTAACGCACTGGATTAGGCCGGACGTACGACCGGTGTCGCCCGGACGCGTTGCAACACGGCCATCACCAACGGCGCACAGGTCAATACACTGGCAATGATGCACAACGTGGTAAAACCGAGGCCCGCAATAATAAACCCGCTACTCAGGCTACTTACTGCCGAAGAAAGATTGACAGTCAACTCGACGGCACCTTGGTAACGACCACGCTCGTTGGGAGCCAAATTGTCGGCCAGCAACGATGAACCACCGATGTAGCACATGTTCCACCCCAAACCCACCAAAAACAAGCCGATTGCCAACGGCAACACGTCAACAGACAACGGGGCTACCACACATCCCGCAATCAAAATCAAGGCCCCGATACTCACCACCGCCGGTCGCCCAAAGCGGTCAGCAATCGTGCCAGTCACAAACGACAACCCATACATCCCCAACGTATGCGCCATAATCACCAACGAAATATCGGCCAAGGTGTGATTGTTGTGACTCATGTGCAACGACGTCACCGTCATCACCAACACCATGATGGCCTGCCCTATCAACATCGACAGCGCCGCCAACTGTACGCCGGGCAAGCGGGCAATCACGCCCAAGGAGCGGGCTTCGGCCACCGGAGGATCATCGTCGCGCTTGAGTGCTTCGGTGATAATCCGACCCACGTCACGGGGGTCAGGCCGGAGCAAGGTGGTAATCAAAATACCGGCAATCAAAAAGAGTGCTGCGCCACCAATCATTGGGCCAGCCAGTACGTCAAAGTCAAACAATGACTTCACTAAATTCCCCAATGGTGCCACCAACAACGGCCCACCCACTGCACCCACGGTGCCAGCAAATACGACGGTACTAATGGCCCGGGCCCGGTTTTCGGGTAAATTAGCATCGGCAGCGGCATAGCGACTCTGGTCGACTGCGCCACGGGCAGCCCCAATCAACAACAACCCCAGCAAGAAGATGGTAAATGACTGGGCGATAATCGCATAGCCGCCAATACCCATCCCCAAACTCCCCACCAGAAAGCCCAACGCCAACCCGGGTCGGCGCCCCACCCGTTGC
>CAISXI010000026.1 GCA_903889425.1 uncultured Roseiflexaceae bacterium
TAAGTTTTTTTGGAGTTGGGCAATATCGGTACTTGGGGCACCCACTGCGCCCACTTTCATGGTGGGGAGTTTGCCGGTCCGTTTGACCCAGGCTTCGACTTCAGGGATGACCCATTCAAGGGTGACTGCTTTGCCGGGGCAGGTTTTGGTGCTGTAGTCACGGTGGAAGCCGATGAGTTGCTTGGGGGGGATGCCGAGGCGAAGCGACATACCGCCGAGGATGGCCAAGGTGTGCTCCCAGACTTTGCCAGTAGGGCGGGCGGCGTCATAGTCACCGACCATTTCGAGCCCGATACTATACCAGCCTTTGGCAAAGCTACCGTTGCCAGTACCGGCATGCACGCCGATTTCACGCAAAGGGGTAAATAGCCAGATGCCATCGGGACCGGCGAAGCAGTGGGGCGCGGCAGTCCAGCTCTGACCAGCAAAAAACCGTTGCATGCCCTGCATACTGGTGCTACCTTGCCACTGGGCGATGGTGGGACGCCAGGTGTGGTGCAATACCACTTTGTTGGGCATGACTGGACCGAATTGATATGAGGCAATATAGTCGAGCCATTCGGCTGGCGTAAGCATTTTGCCAATCATAGGAGGTGTACCATTGGGTGCAAAATCGTCTATCATTATTCCCTCCACGTGTTATTTTTATCTATATATCTACCATAGCATGAAGCAGGTTATAGCGTCAACTAGGTACAGATGTGTGGTACGTTTGGTGGATTTGGTATGCCTGCTATCTGTGTATGTCTGCTGAAATAGACCAAAAGTTGTTGAGGGTCACAGTGACATACCGTACAATAGCAGATGAATAGAGGAAAATGAAGGGTTGTCACGGCATGCAAGAACGAATTGCAGTAATTGACCTCGGTTCGAATACGACACGGATGATTGTGGTGGGGTATGTGCCCCAACAAACATTTAAATTACTCGATGAAGTGCGTGAAGCGGTACGGCTTGCGCATGGGATTGGCGCCGACGGTAAGTTACAACTTATCCCGATGAATCGCGCCATCAAAACAATGCGTTTGTTCCATCAAATGTGTCGCGGGATTGGGGTTGATCGGATTGTGCCGGTGGCGACGAGTGCGGTGCGTGAAGCGAGTAATCGTGAAGAGTTTTTGGCACGGGTGCGTGACGAAGCAGGGCTCGACTTTCGGGTATTAACTGCTGCTGAAGAAGCCTATTATGGCTATCTCGGTGCCATAAATACATTGGATATGCAGAATGGTTGTGTGATTGACATTGGTGGTGGCAGTACCCAAGTCACGGTGGTACAGCAACGCCAACTCGCCCAAAG
This sequence comes from uncultured Roseiflexaceae bacterium, assembly GCA_903889425.1. Taxonomy (GTDB): domain Bacteria; phylum Chloroflexota; class Chloroflexia; order Chloroflexales; family Roseiflexaceae; genus UBA965. The sequence continues at coordinate 1,298 of CAISXI010000026.1, forward strand.
CATTAGTCGCCCGATTGGGGCGGTGCGGTTGACTGACCGGTTTGTCAAAAGTGACCCGATGAATGTGCGCGATTTCAAAATACTCGAGCGGGCAATTGCGGCGCAATTTGCGGATGTGCCGTGGCTGACGCAACAAGGTGGGTCGTTGGGAGGGATTGGGGGAACGATTCGGGCCTTGGCCGAAATCGACCAAAAACTCCGTAATCACCCAATAGATCGTGTCCATGGTCATCGGTTGAGTGCGGATAGAGTCAATGAGCTGCTTGAGCTATTTCGCAGCTTAACGGTCAAACAACGCGAAGATTTACCGGGCTTGAGTCGAGACCGAGCCGATTTGATTCTGGCGGGGACGGCGATTTTGGCAGAAGTGATGAGGCGTGGTAAGTTTAGTCAAATCACGATTAGTGGTCAAGGGCTGCGTGAAGGGTTGTTTTTTGAACACTTTATGCGGGGGACGAGCCCGATAATTCCTGATATTCGTAGTTTTAGTGTGACCAATCTGGCACGCATGTATCACTATGAAGCAGTCCATTCGGCCAAAGTGCGTGATTTGGCGCTTTCGATGTTTGATCAATTACTCCCCATGCACGGTTACGATTTGTGGGCGCGTGAGTTGTTGGGACATGCGGCGATTTTGCACGACATCGGCAATGCGGTGAATTATTATGACCATCATAAGCATGGGGCGTATTTGGTGGTGAATAGTTCGATGCAGGGGTTCAGTCATCGCGAAGTAGCGATTTTGGCATTGCTGGTGCGTTATCACCGCAAGGGTGAAGTATCGGTTGATAACTATCAACAAGTATTATTTCCCGGTGATGGTGAATTAGTCGCCAAAATGGCGGCCATCTTGCGCCTCGCCGAATTCCTCGAGCGCCGCAAAAACCAAGTTGTGCAAGATATTACTGTCGAAATTGGCAAGATTGTCCGGATTGTGACCCACGCCGCCGGTGATACGACAGTCGAAGTCTGGGATGCCAATCGGGCGGCTGGATTGTTTCGCAAGGCTTTTGGGTGTGAAGTCGATATTGTGTAGGGAATAGTTACCGCGTAGTGATGCACGATTGTGTGTCACTACGCGGTTTTTTGTGTTTGGTTGCGGTTATTTGGGTAAATTGGTGTTTTCGGGGGTGAGCACTTCGCGGGAGCGTCCCTCGTCGGCAGGACCGACGATGCCTTGTTGCTCGAGCATATCGATGAGCTGCGAGGCTTTGCTGTAGCCGATGCGCAGACGGCGCTGAAGCAGCGATGCCGAGGCGCGGCGATGTTGTTGTACTAGCCGAATCGCTTCGGGGAGCAGCTCGTCTTGCTCGCCTTCCGACAAATATTCGGCGATAGGTTGCATGGCTGCCACCGGCTCGTCGCTATCTACCGGGTGTACTTGCGGTTCTTCGTCAGCATGGGGGACAGGCTCGCGGGGGTAGACGGGCAAGCGGTCTACTTTGTCGAGCTCTGGTTGTAAGTCGTGACTCGTGGCAGCAGGTACCGCCTGGCTAGTCGGCGCTGATGTAGTCGCCGGTGCTGAGGTGGTTGTCGGTGCTGAATGATCGGCCACGTCTTCGGGTGGTTTGGCGGTGCGCCAGAAGCGTACGATTTTTTCGACTTCGTCGTCGGTGAGGTAGGTGCCTTGGATCCGCATGGTACGGGGCGAATCGGCGGCGGTAAAGAGCATGTCACCACGCCCGAGCAATTGTTCGGCGCCGGGTTGGTCAAGGATAACGCGTGAGTCGATTTGCGACGTCACGGCAAAGGCGATACGTGAGGGGAAGTTGGCTTTGATGAGACCAGTCACCACATCGACCGAAGGGCGCTGGGTGGCGATGATGAGGTGGATGCCGGTGGCGCGGGCCATTTGAGCCAAGCGACAAATCAAGGTTTCGACATCATCGGGGGCCATCATCATCAAGTCGGCTAATTCGTCGATGATGATGACGATGTAGGGCATTGCTTCGAGGTCGGTACGTTCACGGGCCATGGCACGGTAGCTATCGAGGTTGCGTACGCCGATTTTGGCAAAGAGTTTGTAGCGCCGTTCCATTTCACGCACGGCCCATTTGAGGGTGGGTACGACGCGCTCGACTTCGGTAACGACGGGTGACAACAAATGGGGGATGCCGTTGTAGCCGACGAGTTCGACCCGTTTGGGGTCTACCATGATGAACTTGAGATCGTCGGGGGTATGGCGCATTAACAAGGCACAGACGAAACAATTGATGGCGACGGATTTACCGCTACCGGTACTCCCGGCGACGAGTAAGTGGGGCATGCGTTCCATGCCGGCAATGATGGGTGAACCCGAGACGTCTTTGCCCAATGGCAAGCGCAACTTGCCTTTGGAGCGCACAAATTCGTCGCTTTCGACGATGTCGCGCAAGGCCACGGTCGAAATCGATGAATTGGGGATTTCGATACCGACCACCGATTTACCAGGGATAGGCGCTTCGATACGGATTGACGGTGCCGCAAGGGCCAACGCTAAATCTTTGTCGAGGGTGGTGATTTTGTTGACTTTGACCCCCACGGCGGGTTGTAATTCGTATTGGGTGACGGCAGGGCCGACGTTGATATTGACGACGCGCGCTTCGACTTTGAAGCTAGCCAGGGTTTCTTCGATGAGGCGGGATTTGGTGCGATGTTCTTCGTCACTAATCGGTGCTTCGACCGAATAGCGCAAATATTCAACGGGGGGCATGGGCCAGGCCCGGTAGGCGTTGCCGGCTTCGAAGCCTTCGAGCGCGCCTTGGACCACAGACGTGTTGGTGCTGATGGGTTTGGCATTGACTGGAATGGCCGGGCGTTGTTGGGATTGGAGCAACATTTCGTCGAGGATGTCCATTTGGGCTTCTTCTTCGACGGCTTTGGTTACGCGTTTGGCTTTGGCCGGTTCTTTGGGTTTAGCCGGTTCTTTGGCTTTGACCGGCTCGACGGGGGCAGGTGGCGGTGGCGCGACGAGTTCGGTGTCACTCCGGAAGCGGGCTTTGCTCTTGCGCTCGGCAATCGGCGTCACAATGCTGTCGGTGAGACTAGTGTAGTTGAGTGAGGGGTCGCTATAGCGTTTGGTGCGGGGATCGTTGGGTTCGCCCCGTAAACGAATCCAGGTAACGACAAAAAAATACCGCACTCCAGCGACGATTTGGACCAAAGTGACATCGAACGCTAGCATGATACCGGCGAGGGCAATCACGCTGGTGATGGCAAAACTGGCAGGGCGGCCGATGGCATTGCTAAAAATCGCCAATAGCACATAGCCGATAATCCCGCCCCCTTGGCCTTGCTGGTCGGCATAGCCTTGGCGGGGAGCGATGCCAAATTCAAGTAACATCAATAGACCTAAGACCACCACGATGGTGCCAATGATTTGGGTGGGGTGGAGCGGGTTTTTGTCGTTTTGACCGCTTTGAAAAAGCGCAATCCCAAGCACCCCTACGACCAATGGCACGACGAGTGCACCCCAACCCAGCAGTTTTTCAATAAATAATTTCCAACCGCCCCCAAGTTGGCCGGTGATGCCGGTCAAATAAAAAATAATCGTGACGCCGGCAATAGCAATTAACGCCAACGCAAATAATTCGCGTTGGTGTTCGGGTCGGAGCGACACGGCGCTTTTGCGTTTGGCACGGCGACCACTGCCGCGTGTTTGACTGGATTTGCTTTTGGTCATGTCAGGCCCTCACCCATTGGTAATGTATGACAGATGATAGTAGGTTGTGCGTAGTATAGCACATACGTGTTAGCATGCTTTTGGGATAGACAAGCTGGGCAAAAGAGGGATTGGCAGGCAGGGCAAAAGAGGCTTGACGCGCAGGGCAAAAGAGGCTTGACGCAAGCGTCAAGGCATTTTGCCCGTACGAGATTTGAGATTTGCTTTAGGGATTCGCTTTAAGGATTGGCAGGCAGGGCAAAAGAGGGATTGGCAGGCAGGGCAAAAGAGGGATTGGCAGGCAGGGCAAAAGAGGGATTGGCAGGCAGGGCAAAAGAGGGATTGGCAGGCAGGGCAAAAGAGGCTTGACGTAAACGTCAAACCTTTTTTGCCCGTACGTCTAGGCGGGGCCGCCGTAGGTGCTGTTGGCGGCTTGGATCAAGGCGCGCATATAGGCGATGGAATAGGCGGTACCGACGCGGAAGCCACCCAGCATATCGGGGACATGGTCGGGGATGATACAGCCGTCAAATTTGACTTCGCGCAAGGTTTTCATCACGTCGTACATGTCTTGGTAGCCGTTGTCGATGAGGGTTTCGACCCACGGTTCGGGCATGGGATTGGTGACATTGCGAAAGTGGACTTTGAAGAGTTGACCTTTGGAGGCAAAGTGCTTGATGGCATCAATGACGCCCACGCCCATGCCAATCGGTCCACCTTCGAGCCAGCAGCCGATACACAAACAGACGCCGATATGCGGGCTGTTGGCGATTTCCATGGCTTTTTTGTAGCCCTCAAAATTCCCAAACATACAACGGGGAATGCCACCCAGTGAATAGACCGGCGGATCATCGGGATGGATGCCGATATAGACGCCCGCTTCTTCGGCGACGGGGGAGATTTGGTGAATCATGTAGGCGTAGTTGTCCCACAATTCGTCTTCGGTATAGATGCGGCCATGGGTGAGATCACCTTCGTAGACGGTGCCGGCCCAGTAGCCCTTGGCGTTTTTGATGTCGAGCATGCGGGCACTCATGCCACCGCGGCCTGGCACATGGCCGGTGCTCCAGATGCCGTTACCCATGTGGGCGTAGGTATTGTATTTGATGCCAGCGGCGCCCAGATTGCGAATGAATCGCTTGAACTCTTCGATTTTGGCGTCACGACCAGGCAAATTGAGGGTCATCTCGGGGGAATTGTGCACGCCGAGGTTGGTAATACGATAGATTTTGAGCCCGTAGTCCCCAAAGCGTTTGACCAGCCGTTTGTAAAAATCAAGGGTGTGCAATTCGGGGTGATTGATGCCTACCATGGCCCATTCAACGCCGAGTTGCTGGTAATA
>CAISXI010000027.1 GCA_903889425.1 uncultured Roseiflexaceae bacterium
CGTACCCTAACCATGACACGTACCCTAACCATGACACGTACCCTAACCATGACACGTACCCTAACCAGGACACGTACCCTGACCAGGACGCCAACCTTGACCAGGACGCCAACCTTGACCAGGACGCCAACCTTGACCAAGACACGTACCCGAACCATGACGCCAACCTTGACCAAGACACGTACCTTAACCATGACGCCAACCTTGACCAAGACGCCGACCAAAACGCCGACTCCATAAAAAACATCTACGTGTCACTTACCGCAAACCCCCACCACTGCGTACAGTGATGGGGGTATTTACGTTAGTGTGTGCGGGCTGCCGCGCACCTGTGCTTATTGACTTCATGCTTCCGACTTCGTTTTCTCGCACAGGGCACGCGGAGGAAGCAGCGTACGTAGCCTGCTGCGTCTCTTATCCGTGGCTTGCGTCACGACGATATAAAGCGTTTTGTAGCGAAGCCATATTTATAGCGCTGACCGCGCCAGTCCCCGTTGGGCTTCACGCTGTGCCACTCGTGACAAATTGGGGTATGTTGTCAAAAACTGACGCACCTGTTGGGGGTAGTGTTTGGCCATATCGCGCAACGCCCAGCCAATTGCTTTGGCCACAAAAAATTCACCGTCAGCCACGTGCGGGCGACACAACGCCAATGCAAGTTCCACATCGTAACCAGTTACACGCCCGCGTTGATGTTGGATCGCAGCACGAATGAGCCAACGATTAGCGCTTTGGTTCCATTGCCACATCGTCGCTGTGCAATCCATCCGTTGACAGAGGGGATTGATGACATCGCTGCCCCACAAATCGACCGTGTCCCACCAAGGCACCTGCAACAGCAACGCCTGGGCGTGATTGGTGATAAATGATGCATCGAGTAGCTTCACAAAATAGGCACAGACATCGGCAGCCGCATAGTGGCATTCACGCATGGGCTGTTGTTGTAGGGCTTGTGCGAGTGCCAGCACATCGGATTGACTCGCCATGGGATGCTGCCGACACCATTGCCGCACCACTGCCCGACGCGCAACAGCCCGCACCCCCAAAAACGGCGCAATTTGCTGCATATAGGCCGCCATGGGGCTGGCGTCTGCGGGATTGGCGACCTGCGCCAAGGCGTCAGCAATCTCAACCGCCGCCTGCATCAGCGCACCGCCCCGGTCAGTAACGCCGCCACGTGACTGCCGGCAAGCAACGGCTGGGCGCCTGGGGCAATCACCAGCAACGCATTGGCAGCCCGCAACGACAACAAACGACTCGAGCCTTGGGCACCAGTAGTAGTCGCCACCAGCTGACCATCATGCCAGGCCACGATGGCCCGTTGATATTCGGGACGATCGGGGGATGGATTGATGGTACTCGTCAATGTCACCTGCACCAATGGACGATGGGGCTGGGGGTCGCCTTGCAGGCGACGCAAGGCCGGCCGCACAAACACTTCAAACGACACCAGCGACGAGACTGGATTTCCTGGCAAGCCAAACATGATGCGCGAGCCGACGGTGGCACACATGGTCGGTTTGCCCGGCTTAAAGGCAATCCGGCCAAACTGGACAGTGCCTAGCTCTGCCAGCAACGGTTTGATATAATCGCGGGTGCCCATCGACACGCCGCCGCTGGTAATCAGCACATCGGCGCGAGCCAGGCCTTCGAGGATTTTGGCGCGTTGCAATGCGGCATCGTCACGGGCAATGCCCAACGAAATCCCTTCGCACCCGGCTGCCGCCACCGCCGCCAACAAGGCATGGCGATTGGCGTCACGCACGCCGCCATACGGGATGGCTTCGGCGTATTCGTAGACTTCATCGCCCGTCGACAACACCGCCACCACAGGCCGACGATAGACCGCAACGTGGCGCAAGCCCATACTGGTGAGTAACCCCACGTCGCCAGGCGAGAGTTCGGCACCTACCGGCATTACCACATCGCCGACCTGCATGTCGTGACCGGTAGGCAACACACATTCGCCTGCCCGGATTTCGCCGCTAAAAGTCAACACATCGTCGACTTCACGGGTGCGTTCGACCATGATGGCGGCATCGGCACCACGGGGGAGGGGTGCACCGGTCATGATGCGCACCGCTTGGCCGGCACCGAGGGTGACAGCCACATCATTGCCGGCAGTTAATTCGGCAATCACTCGGCGGGGCATGGTGCCATCGCTACTACGCACTGCATAACCATCGACGGTAGATCGTGGTTCACTAGGCATAGCCGTGGCCGCCGTAATGGTGGTAGCAATAATCCGGCCGGCGGCCTGATGGGGGGCGATTTGTTCGCTAGTGAGGGGAGTGGCGCTGATTGCGGTAATCAGCGCTTGGGCATCGGCGACACTTACCATTGGCCAGGCTGATTCACGTTGCATCGTCATATCTGCGTCCTTTTGCTATGCCAAAATGAACAAAAAACCCCACAGACAACGGCATATCACGCCGTCATCTGTGGGGTTGTACACGCTATACTGCGGCTTTTTTGCTGGCGGCAAAGTCTTGGTCGGCTAGGTACCACACGACTTCCATGGAAGCTTTGCAACCTTCGCCGGCGGCGGTAATGGCTTGGCGGTAGACATGGTCGACCACGTCGCCGGCCGCAAAAATCCCGGGCACATTGGTGCGTGTATTGCCCTCGGATTTGATGAAACCGTTTTCGTCGAGATCAAGCAACCCCTTGAAAATGCCGGTGTTGGGCACATGGCCGATATACGGAAAGACGCCTTCGGTGTCGATCTGGGTAACTTCGCCTGTCTTGAGGTTGCGGACTTTGACACCGGTGACCGATTGCTCGCCCAATATTTCGTCAACGGTGGAATCCCACACAAAGCGCACTTTGGGATTGGCAAACGCCCGCTCTTGGAGGATGGGGTCGGCGCGCAAGCTATCGCGGCGGTGGATGATGACCAATTCAGTCACAAAGCGGGTCAAAAACAACCCTTCGTCGATGGCGCTATTGCCACCACCGACGACGACCGCGCGCTTATCACGGAAGAAAAAACCGTCACAGGTGGCGCAGTACGACACGCCACGATTGGCCAGTTTTTCTTCGCCGGGGACGCCCAAGTGACGCGGCGAGGCACCCGTCGACACGATGATGGTGTCGGCGGTGATGGGTTCGCCGTCGTCGGTGTGCAACACAAACGGGCGTTGCGATGCGTCAATCGAGGTAATCAAGGTGTCTTTGAATTTGGCACCAAAGCGCATGGCTTGTTTTTCCATGTTGTCTGATAATTCGTAGCCGCCGATGCCATCCACAAACCCTGGATAGTTTTCGACTTCGCTGGTGGTGGCAATCAGGCCGCCTGGTTGGAGCCCACGAATGACGAGGGGCTCGAGACTTGCGCGGGCGGCGTAGAGCGCGGCGGTCAATCCGGCAGGGCCAGAACCAATAATAGCAACTCGTGTATGCATGATTTCCTCGATTCAGATGCACTAAACGCATCTCTCAAAAACATATAAAACCTGTGTGTATTCTACCACATCCGGCGAAACCGGGGTGATGCCGACGTTTGGTCCCACACCGTGGGCGGCGACGATCCGTCGCACACGAACGACGGGCGAATAGCGGCGAATCAATTCGCCGGCATTATTCGCCCCTACCGTGGGCGACGACATTTTTTTCATACCGGGCAAATTCAGGCGAATGAATTCGGATATCATTCGCCCCATCGCCCCCATCGACGGCAACGCCCCATCGCCCCC
>CAISXI010000028.1 GCA_903889425.1 uncultured Roseiflexaceae bacterium
CCTGCAATGATTTGGCCGATGCCGACATCTATGGTGAGCGTTTGCGTGAAGGCCAACGGGGCCCGATTTATTTGTCGATGGCTCGTGCCAACCGTGAACTCTACCGCGAGCACGCCATTCACTTTTTTTATCTACGGGTCGGCAACGAAATCGCTCGTGTCGAAATTCCCCAGTGGGTCGCTACCGACCCCCAGTTGTGTGACCGTGTGCATGCTCTCGTCTATGACCAAGCCATGCGTGGCCAAGGCTACCCCGTCGCACTCGCGCGGGCTCACGAGCAGGCAGTGGTCAAAGCCAGCGACCGCCGTATCTTCCTCGATATGGTGACGCAAATGCTCCAAAAAAGTGAATTACCGGCGCTTAATTCGCGCAAACGCGACAGCAAAGAATTCCAGACGTTGTGATTTCGATGGATAGTAGTGACGCAGCAGGCTGCGTCTCTACAACGTCAACCTTCCGCCTTCACGCTTCCTACTTTACTTTAACCTTCCGCCTTCACGCTTCCTACTTCGTATCATCCCCGCCGTAGGCGTTGGGTTAGGCGTGCATAAAACGTACTTGGGGAATAGACCCGCGCAAAGGCACAGGTGCGTTGGGATCGTTTAATCGTCAACACGTCCCCTTCTTGTAGGGGGTGGTGATCGTCACCGTCGGCGTATACCGCCGCACTATGGCGCCCGCGCAAGGTCAACTGTACCGTGGCGTCGTCGTGCAACACAAACGAATTAATGCTGGTCATGTGCGCTGCCACGGGGACGAGCACCATGTTGCTCGAGCGTGGGTCGAGAATCGGCCCACCCGCCGACAACGCATATGCCGTCGATCCGGTGGCGGTTGACACCATCACGCCGTCGGCGTGGTAGGTGGTCAGATGGGCATCATAAATACGCACATCGACGTTGATGAGGCGGTTGATATCGCGGCGGGCGATGACTATTTCGTTGAGTGCCAAAAACGTCATGGCAGGACGGCCGTCTACATGGTCAACCACCCCTTCGATCATGGTGCGCTCATCACGCCAACCGCCGCCATCCAGCACGGTGGTAATCCCATCATAAAAGGTGTCTGGCTCAAGCTCGGCCATGAAGTTGAGATGCCCCAGCGCCACTGGCAAAATCGGAATCCTGCAGCGTTCGGCTAAGCGCACACCGCGGAGCACGGTGCCGTCACCACCAGCCGTCACCACCAAATCCACGCATTCGAGGGAGTCGTCTTCGCGGCCAATATGCGAGGCTGCTCGCCACGCGTCGTGACCACGCGCCCGTAGCCACGTGGTAGCGGCTTCCGAAAAACGCACGCAGGTGTCAGAAAACGGATTGTAGAGCAGGCCTATCTTCATTGCCCTGCCTCGCGATGATAAGGGTAGCGGGCGACTAAGGCCGGCACTACCATGCTAATACTTTCGATGTTGTGCAGTGTATCACAATCAGCCCCCACCACCAACAATGGTACCGGGTTGGTAGTATGCCCTTTTTCGTGGGGGGCTTCAAAATTACCATGGTCACTACTCATGACGAGGGTATCACACGGGCGCAAATGGGCCACAATCCCGCCGATTAGACCATCGATGCGGGTGACCACGTCGGCGGTGGTGATGTCGGTGCGCCCGTGGCCGACCAGGTCCGTCAAAAACGTTTCGTACAAGGTGATGACGTGCGCTTGGGCGAGTAGTGCCAAATTTTTGCCTGCCGTAAAGGCATCGATGGGAGTAATCAGGTCGGGGTGGCGCTGATGCATCACTTGATTGGTGATGTCCCACGACAAGGCTTGCCCCTGTGCCAAATCCGTGACATCGCGGAACCGCACCCCGGCCCCTTCGCCTGCAATCACACTGGCCGAACGGCGCAGCTTGCGGGTCTCAATTGCTTGCCAAAACCCGTCGTCAAACGCATTGGCAAAGGCACTGCTCCCATAGGGTTTGGCTTGGCTCAGCATGTTTTGGGTGCGCAGTAGGTCGTGTAAATCGGTCGGCGGGAAGTGCGATTGATGGCGTTGGACTGCTTGGGCCGCATTGATCCCCACAAACAACGATGTCTGCCCAGTGCCGCTTTGCGGCAAGCCCGGCCAATCCAAGGTAGCATCGATGGCACTCAGCCGCGCTTGGGGGTATTGGCCAACCTGATCGATTAACAGTGGTCCACCGATTAATTGACTGATGTATGGTTGTGGCGTCAACCCAAAGGGATTGTGGGTCGTGGCGTTGATTAAGCCGATGCCATCGATAAACACAAAAATAATACTCATGGTGCCTTGTCATTTGTAGTAGCGTTACCGCTAGTATAAATGACAAGTAGGAAGGATAAAGTCGGTGAGGTGGAGGGATTTTTTCATTTAACTCGCACAGAGCACACAGAGAACGCAGAGATGGTTTTAGATAGGCGATTGCCGATATATTCCAACCGATGTGAAATACCTGGTATCTCGCATCGATGCGTGCAGGGCACCAATGCATTCTTCATTTTCAATTTTCAATTTTGCATTTTCAATTCTCCATTGCAGGGTGCTGGCACCCGGAGCGTGGAATCTCCCAGTGCGTGCTACCTCATTTCATTTAACTCGCACAGCGTACGCACAGAACGCAGAGATGGTTTTTAGGTAGGCGATTGCCGATATATTCCAACCGATGCGAAATACCTGGTATCTCGCATAGATGTGCGGAGGACATCAATTCATGCTCTATTTTCAATTTTCAATTTTGCATTTTCAATTCTCCATTATTTCCTACTTCTACTTCACACTTTCTCCTTCATGCTTCCTACTTCATCGAGTTGACATATGTAACGAATAACCGTATAATTAACAGGTTATTGTCACGAGCATTACTGCGTTTATTCTGATAAACGGGTGTAATGTATTGTATTCGACGCAGTCAATTACGTGACGTTGATTGTTTAGTACCCATACGGCGCTGAGGAGAGTCTCCAGCATGAGTCAGGTAAACGCAGAACATTTCGATTGGACCCAGTTACTCAACGAGTACGATTATGCTCGTCCCCAACGTGGTGAAGTCCGTGAGGGCGTTATCATGAAGCTCGAATCCGATTCGATTTTGGTATCGATTGGTTCGAAGCGCGAAGGCACCATCCCCACCCAAGATTTGCGCTCAATGGGCGAAGATTTTATGGCTGGTCTCAAGGTTGGTGACACCTTGCAAGTCTATGTCCAAGACCCCGAAAACCGCGACGGCGAGTTGGTGTTGTCCGTTGGAATGGTACAGGTTGCCCGTGACTGGGAAGAAGCCTTGCAACTCCAAGCCGACAATGGCATCGTGCAGTCCGCAGTCATCGGCTGTAATAAAGGTGGTTTGTTGGTCCAATTCAACCGCATCCGCGGCTTTGTACCAGCCTCACAAGTTGCCCAGCTCCACGGCCGCACCGCTGCCGAAGAGCGCCAACATGCCTTGCAGCGCATGGTCGGTCAGACCATTCCCCTCAAGGTCATCGAAGTCGACCGCGAACGCAACCGTTTGGTGTTGTCAGAGCGTTTGGCCACCCAAGAGTGGCGCAAGGCTCAGAAGCACCGCTTGTTGTCAGAACTGCAACAAGGCGACGTGTTGTCGGGTCGTGTCAACCAACTCACCAACTTCGGTGCCTTCATCGATTTGGGTGGCGCTGACGGTTTGGCCCACATCTCCGAACTTTCGTGGCAACGGGTCAATCATCCCCGCGAAGTCCTCTCCCCCGGCCAAGAGGTACAGGTGATGATTATCGAAATCGACGCCAGCCGCGAACGTATCGGTTTGAGCTTGCGCCGCTTGTTGCCCAACCCATGGGACACCATTGAACAACGCTACACCATTGGCCAAGAAGTCACTGGTCCTGTCACCAATGTGGCCCCCTTTGGCGCCTTCGTGCAAATCGAAGATGCCGTCGAAGGCCTCATCCATGCCAGCGAGCTCGACGGCGAAGGTGCGGTTATTTCACGCGACAAGCTCCAACAGGGCCAAGTCGTTACCGCCCACATCATCAGCCTCGATCGCCAACGCCAACGCATGGGCTTGAGTCTCAAGAAGCCCGAAGAAATCGAGCGCATGTTGGCTGAACAACGCGAAGCCGCTGCTGCCAAGGCTGAAGCCGCTACCGCTGCTGCCGCTACCGCCGCCGCTGCCGCTGCTACAGCTCCTGCTGCTGCACCTGAAGAACCCCAAGCCGAATAACGGGTACTCACCAAGTCATTGACTAATCGTGAGTATACAGTCTGAGGCACTTACGCTCATAAGTGAGTTGTAAGTGCCTCGAACCCCGCCTCGGTGATTAAGAGTCGTGTAGTAAGCTCTCGCTAAAGCGCGAGTCTTGCTACACGACCTTTCTTTGGTTATAACGACCCTTACGGTTCGTCAATGCGCAATTGTGCGTATATTGACCGCTCAGGGGGTTGTTGTTAATAACGTATAAATTTAGCGCTATTAATGCTCCGAAAGACAAACCGTATGAACTCTCTAATTTATGCTTCGCTGATTGCGAATATTGCCGTGCTGACGCCAATTGTGATTCTCATGGCAATCAAGTCTCACGTTATTGATGAGGCATGGGGAATATTCACTGAAGCAAGAGGAATTCTCTTTGCGATTTATTTATCAATTCTGATTGTCTCGATCGCGCTCGTCGTGGCCCCAGTTCCTGCATTTGTGGCAGCCCTCTTGATTGTGCAGGTTGTTTACAAAGTAGCGACACCGTTCACGGTTGGGCGGTTCAACAATCCTGTCGTAATAAGTAATTTGATTATTTCGGTACTGCATATTTTTACGCTGGTAAATATTTTTTCAAACTACGGAAGTCAATTTATACCAATATAAAATAGAGCTTATTGGGCGACTCTGCTGCTTTTTAAGGGTAAATCAGATTGCCATCGCCGTCATTAGAATTGCCTTCCGTAAAGGAACGACTGCTGATTCATACTCATTAATCCCCCCACGCGGTGTTCGTGAGGGGCTTTTGTATGCCAATGATTCGTCGCGGCAACAGAAATCCCTCCCCGTCATGCCACGCACGTCGGAGAGGGATGATGTATTAGCGCTACTATTCGGCTTTTTTGATGGCGTGACCACCAAAACCCTTGCGCAAAGCGGCGAGCACTTTGGCCGCATATGAATGGGGCCGGCGTGAGTGGAAGCGCTCAAACAACGACAAAGTAATCACCGGTGCTGGGACATCGAGGTCGATGGCGGCTTGGATGGTCCAACGCCCTTCGCCACTGTCTTCGACATAGCCTTTGATTTGCTCGAGGTTGGGGTCTTGTGAAAAAGCCGTCTCGGCCAATTCGAGCAACCACGAACGCACCACGCTGCCGTTGTTCCATACCTTTGAGATGGCGTGCATGTCGAGGTTGAAGTCTTTGCGGGCCTGCATGATTTCGAAGCCTTCAGCATAGGCCTGCATCATGCCGTATTCGACGCCGTTGTGGACCATTTTGACAAAGTGCCCACTGCCGACTGGCCCACAATGCAAATAGCCATCGACGGGTGCCAGGTCAACGAACGCTTGTTCGAGGTGCTTGACGATGGCTGGCTCGCCACCCACCATCAAACAAAAGCCCTTTTCGAGCCCCCAAATTCCACCCGACGTGCCTTGGTCAATGTAGTTGATGCCCTTGGCGGCGAGGAGCGGTGCGCGGCGAATGTCGTCGTTGAAGTTGGTGTTGCCGCTGTCGATCAGGGTGTCGCCGGGGCTGAGCAGGGGCACGAGGTTTTCGATCATTTGCTCGGTGGTGGCACCAGCGGGCAACATAATCCAGATGGCGCGTGGGGCAGGCAAGGCGGCTACGAGTGCAGGCAAATCGTAGGCGGCTACGGCGCCATCTTTTTCGAGTTCTTTGATGGGGTCGTGGCTGCGGTTGTTGACCACTACGCGATGCCCGTGGCGCAACCAGCGCCGTGCCATACCGGCACCCATCCGACCTAGCCCGATGATTCCGATGTCCATGTTGATGCTCCTTTACGGTACATACATACAGAAACCGGACATCGAATGCATCGATGCCCGGTTTACGTTTAACTGGAGCGGGAGACGAGATTCGAACTCGCGACCTAAACCTTGGCAAGGTTTCGCTCTACCAACTGAGCCACTCCCGCATTGCGTTGAGAGAATAATAGCATACTCTTTTTGGGAATGCAAATCGAATTTGGCCTTTTTTGCAAAAATTGGTCAGGATGACATAAGCGCCATCCTGACCACGGCCGATGCGTCTTAGTGGTCGTTGAGCGCTTGGGTTATTCCGGCGATCAAGGTCGCTTTGTCGGCTTCACTCAATACCGCATCATTATGCATCAGCGTGTAGTAGGCGGGGGGCATATCGCCTTCGGTAATATGCTCGCTAGCATGCTCAATCAGGGTAGCGACGGTAATGGGCTCGTGTGCGTCCTCACCGTCGTGATGATGTTGGTGACTATTGGCCAACGTCCCGGCCACATCCGAGAAGTTGTAGGCTTCGCGTCCTTCGTTGATATGATGGACGACATACCACGACACCGGCGCCACCTTGGCATACCACGGCCAATTTACGATTTCATTGCTGTGGCAGTCATAGCAGGCCCGCCGTGCGATGGTTTCGGCCTGGGGGTCAGCAAACACCACCGGATCGGGCGCGGCAGGGTTGGTGTGTTGCACCGGCACAAATTGGATCAGGGCAATCACAATGATGAGTCCATAAAGGACGCGACGTGCAGTAAACATTGGGAGACTTTCTTTTTGAGAATGATAAATATCACGTACGATAAAATGCATAGAGATTCGACCACGCAACGACGCTACACGACGGTAGGCATTGGTTGCGGTGCGGTTGGCGAGCGCATCAGTGCGTGGTTTATTGGGGTGGTGGTGACAGGGGCGGGGTGGTAATGCTGTAGAGCATCAATTTTTTGGTTAATACTGCTTCAATAACGCGGAATTTTTTGATGGTCAAAAAGCGACTGATAATTACGACATGCACTGCCGTTCGGGTATAGGTCGGACTGGTAATTTGATTGGGTGACACGGGTCGGTTTTGTACTGTGACCTGCATGTCACAATCAGCACCATACTGATGCATATGCCCGCTATGCAGCATGCAATGCACGATACAGCCCCACGGCAAGGCCCCCGCCACGATGATGGCCAGGAAGAGCTGCAATATGGGGTTGTGCATGCGCTGTAGTATCGCCACGGGCGCTCCTGATTCCATGAGGCTCATTGTACGCCAAAAAGCCCACCCTTTGTTTCGAAAAGAAGTGGGCTGTGTTTTTTAAAATAAAGCGTTAATGGTTTGCCAAGGCTTGATTGATGCCGGCAATCAAGGCTTCTTTGTCGGTCGCACTCAAAATCGCATCTGTGTGGATGAGGGTATAGTACGAGGGTGGCATTTCGTTTTTATTGATGGTTTCAGCAGATTCTTCGGCTAATTCTGCTACTGTTGTTTGTTCATCAGCTTCGTCACCTCTGCCACGGCGCGGTTGCGCCAAGGTTGCTGCCACATCGGAGAAATTGAGGCGGGCACGCCCTTCTTCGACGTGATTGACGCTATACCACGAAAACGGCGCGATATATGAATACCACGGCCAGACGGTTTGATTGCTATGGCAGTCGTAGCAGGCCCGCCGTGCGATGGCTTCGGCGTTGGGGTCCGCAAATACCACCGGGTCGGCGGCGGGTGGATTGCTATGTTGGGTGGGGACAAATTGGATTAATGCAATCAGTACAATAAATCCGACAATCAGGCGTCGCGCAGTAAACATAGTAGCTGACCTTTCTCTAGCTGGTACTTCTTTGTTATGCCACCACAATATGAGAGAAGAGCGTGTATTTTATGATAATTTACTCACCATTTATTCCTGTGCAAAAAATACTTAAATTATTATTTTTTGGCATACGCATACAGTATGATTATGATTGAATTGTTTGATATATGCGTATCAAGTTATGGTGCATATGGGCAAGATATTTCGTGCAATCGCAATATTGTTATAGCAAAAAAATACCAAGATGCGGTAAATTGTAATATAGACCTTCAATTGTACGCAAATACACGCATAAAAAGTGTTAAAATAGAATCGTCAACTCTATTGATGTAGGCGTATGAGCGAATTTTTAGCAATCGACACTATCGTAACTGGCACACTTTCTGACTATCGCATATTAGGGATGGTCGGGCGTGGTGGCATGGGTGCAGTTTATCGTGTGATGCGCCTCGCCGATCACACGGTGTGGGCCCTCAAAGAAATGCGTCCTACCGAAGAAATGCGTCCCGTCGAGGATGCAGATCAGCGGCGGCTTTTTTTGCAAGAAGCCGAATTGTTGCGCACCTTGTCGCACCCCAATCTCCCTGCAGTGTCCGAAATATTTGTCCACGATGGTCGACCGTGTATCGTGATGGAATTTGTGGCAGGGCAGACGCTCGACGAGCGCATTCGGGTCGCCAATGCCGCCTTGGCTGCACCGCAAGTCATCAGTGTCTGTATCCAAGTCGCCCGTGTATTGCATTACATGCATACCCGTACGCCACCGATTATTTATCGTGACGTCAAACCCTCCAACATCATGTTGCGGGCTGACCGTGTCATTAAACTCATCGACTTTGGTGTCGCACGTACCTACAAACGCCGCCAAGCCAAAGACACCGTCGCTATGGGGTCGGCTGGCTATGCGCCACCCGAGCAATACGGCAAAGGGCAAACCGATTCACGCTCTGATGTCTATGGGCTCGGGGCTACCTTGTTACATTTGTTGACCAACATCACTCCAGTCCCGCTCCATCAACCGACGGTCGGCTCGATCAAGCGCTTGAATGTTACCGTCAGTAGTGAGCTCGAATTAGTGATTATTCGGGCCATGGAGCACGATCCTGAGCGGCGCTACCAGACTACCGCCGAAATGGCTGAGGCCTTGATTGCCTGCCTCGATGAGGCATACGTCGACCCCACCATCGGCGTGACCCCGCCTGCAATTATCCCCGCCGGGCATACCGACGGGATTCAAGTGTGTGCCGGCTGTGGTCATGTCAACCGTGGCGATTCGCGCTTTTGTAGTAGCTGTGGTATGCCCCTCGGTGCCAACGAACCGCGCTCGGTGTTGCTCATCGTGGCATCACCGCGTGGCTCGCATCGTGTGCGCCTCGACCGCTTCCCGGCACGGATTGGTCGCCGTGATGCGGCCCAACGCCTCTACCCCGAGATTGATTTGGCTGATTACGATCGTGGCGTGGCCTCGCGTAATCATGCCTTGATTATCGAACAAGACGGCGAACATTTGCTCGAAGACCTCGCCTCTCTCAATGGTACCGCCCTCAACGGCACAAATGTCCCCTCACATCAACCGCAACGCCTGCGGCCTGGTGACCGTATCCGGATTGGTGAAGTCGAAATCGAATTCCGCTGGGAGTAAGCCATGAAACCTCGTGTCCTCGTGTTGCGTGCCGCTGGGATTAATCGTGATGGTGATGCGGCACGGGCCGTGACGATGGCTGGCGGTGATCCCGATTTGGTACATATTGGACGCATCGTCGATGGCAGTGTGTCGATATTTGATTATGCGATGATTATCGTTCCAGGCGGTTTTTCATATGGTGATCACCTCGGCGCGGGGCGTTTACTCGCCGTCGACTTGATGCATCGCTTAGGCGATAGCATGCGTCGCTTCGTCGAAGACGGCCGTAGTGTGTTGGGCATCTGTAATGGCTTCCAAGTCTTGGTCAAGTCAGGATTACTTCCGGGCAATATCCAAGCCTCGTTAACCCACAATGCCTCACAGCGCTTCGAATGCCGCTGGGTGCGTATCCAGGCCCAGCCCGGTAATTCGATTTTCACCCAACACTTGACCGACCCCATCGAAGTGCCCGTCGCCCACGGCGAAGGACGCTTTGTCACTACTGATCCCGCTGAGCTCAGCCAACTACACGCCGCTGGTCAAGTAGCCTTTTGTTATATTGATGAACATAATGCCCCGACCGAGGCCTACCCGGCCAACCCCAACGGTTCGCGTTTGGGGATTGCCGGCGTCTCTGACCCGACTGGGCGGATTTTGGGCTTGATGCCCCACCCCGAAAACGCCATTGTACCGTGGCAACACCCCCGCTGGACTCGCGAACAACGCACCCACGGCGATGGCTTGGCGTTGTTTCGTAATGGTATTCAATGGGTCAGCCATATTTAACCGGTACTGTTTTTGAAAAAATAATCCCCGTGGCATCTGTACCCACTGTCTGTCCATTAATTGTTACGGACTCTGTGGGTGGCGATGGCGTGTCTGCAACTGACAGACCGTGCCATTTTCGCAGTTTTTCAATGAGAGGAAGCGTGACGATGCGGGTGATGATAACCGGCTCGAGTGGCCAAATCGGTACCAACCTCGGCTTGCGTCTGCTCGACGCTGGCCACACGGTGTTTGGCATCGATCGCCGCCAAAACACCTGGACTGACCGAATTCCTACCCTCCTCCAAGACCTCAGCATGCCCTATCGTGACTTCGTGGGGGGGATTGGTGGGGCACCATACCCAGCGTGTGATGTGGTGGTGCATTTGGCTGCCAACGCCAAGGTCCACGAGCTGGTGCAATACCCCCATCGCGCCCTCGAAAATATCACCGTAACCTTTAATGTGCTGGAATATTGCCGTCAACAACAGGTGCCGGTGGTTTTTTCGTCATCACGCGAGGTATATGGCGACATCCAGCGCTACCTCACGGAGGAGCGCACGGCTGATTTTGCCTTTGCCGAAAGCCCCTACTCTGCCAGCAAAATCGCCGGTGAATCGTTAGTCTATTCGTATGCACGCTGTTATGGGTTGCGCTATCTGGTCTTTCGGTTTTCGAATGTCTATGGGCGCTACGACAACGATATTGAGCGGATGGAGCGGGTGATTCCGTTGTTTATCCGCGAATTGCAGGCGGGGCGACCAATCACCGTCTTTGGCCGCGAAAAAACCTTGGATTTTACGCATGTCGACGATTGTGTGGATGGAATTTTTCGCGGGATTGACGCACTCCATACCCACCGTATCGATGCCGAGACGATCAACCTCGCCTATGGCAAAGGCAACACCCTCGTGGCGATGGCGCAGTATGCGGCGCAGGCGTTGGGTATTACCAACCCCGATATCCGGATCGAAGAAAGTAAACGGGTCGGCGAAGTGACCTACTATATCGCCGATTTGACCCGTGCCCAACAATTACTAGGGTACGCACCACAAATCGATTTAGCCCAAGGGATTGCTATGGCTGTTGCCTGGCAA